>MVCT01000089.1 GCA_002049945.1 Candidatus Cloacimonas sp. 4484_140 | reverse complement strand
TAAGAATTTGAGCCCTTTCCATCATAAATGCTTGTGAGGTATGGTACTTCTTTTCCGCTCCATGCATTGGAACTGGTCTCGGTTTTGCCACCACAGCTTGTGGAATACACTGCATTGATAATTTTTCCTTTATATACTCCGACGATACCGCGTGTGTTCTCGACAGCACTTTCGGTTACTGCATTTATATCTGTAATTCCGGAAAAAACCTGGCAATGCACGCTGGCGCAAAGGTCAAAGCCATCGTCTTTATGAGTTCCGTTTAGTACTTTAAATAGTGCTTCTGATCTTGCTGCAATTGCCTGTGCTTTCATTGCTTCCATTGGGGAGTCTGTGCCTATTTCATTGGGGATAACACCTGCAACATAATTTTCAAACTCAGATTGTACTATAAGATTTATTTTACCGATTTGATTGATCATAACACGCAGGTCTGATTCATATTCCCGTGTAACGAATTCTGTTGGATTCCAAAAATTTGATCTCGGTACATTTTCCACAGTGATGGGTGCGGAGCTTTCGATCCGAATCGGCGCGTGAAGATAGTAGTCCTTCTGCTGCTCAATATCATAGATCAGGAAGTCGTAGTATGAATATTCATAATCTTCTTCGATCCAGGAATTGATTTCTGTATTTAATTTTGCTTCTTCATAGGATGAGAAAGTATTGTTCAGATATACTGCAAATTCGTTTTGAATTGTAAGGTGTTTCCCATCAAAGGATAATGCAGTAATTTCTTTGCTGAAACATTCGGGGAATGTCAGAACAAATGAGTCTGCATCTTTTTGAGAGGTAAATTTCTTTACGCCGACCCTCCAGAAAGGAACTATTTCGATCCCATCGGGGATCTGTATGGAGAGGGATGTATTTGAGAATTCAAGCTGAAAAGGAGATTCCTCTTCGGATAAGATAAGTGTGCCTGTTGAGGATAGCTCAATAGTATGTGCATTCGGAACTATCTCAATATCAACGTACAGCATATCATTTCTGAATTCTGCGGCATGAAGCGCCGAAATGAGAAAAGTGCTAATGATAACTAACCAGAGCTTTTTCACAGAACTTCGCTTCCTTCAGGAACGTTTTTTTCAGGCACTACAACCGCAATGCCTTCTTTGGAGTTGGCTGCAAGGATCATTCCCTGAGATTCCAAGCCCATGAGCTTTATGGGTTTCAGGTTCATAAGCATAACGACCTGTTTTCCGACCAGATCCTCCGGCTTATAATATTGAGAAATTCCTGCGACGATCTGACGGATCTCACCTGCGCAATCTACTTTTAGTTTAAGGAGTTTTTTGGCTTTTGGTATTGTCTCTGCTGATATCACCTTCACAACCCGCAGTTCAATTTTGGCAAAATCATCATACTCGATTTCAGATTTATGCTCGAGTGCAGGAGCAATACCGACCTGTTTCTCCAAAAGTTCATTTTGCTCTTTCACTTCCTTATCTGTTATCTTCCTGAAAAGTGGCTCAATCGTACCGAGAGTGGTTTTTTGTAATGGATTTTCAATCTCGTTCCAGGTAAGAGGAGTATTCACATTCAGCATAGCACGAAGTTTTTTCATTGCTTTCGGAAGTACAGGAGAGAGAATGATCGAAATTATCCGAAGAAGCTCTACACACACATAAAGAGTTTCTGCAGCTTCTTCCTTATTTTCTTTCACAGCAAACCACGGTTTTGTTTCATCAAAATATTTGTTGCCTGAACGAGCGATATCCATAATGAGTTTCACTGCTTTACGAACCCGATAGTTTTCATAACATTCTTTGACCTCATTCACTAACTTTTGTGCATTATCAAGAGTGGCTTGAGACAGTTGAGTAAATTTTTCCGGTTTTTCAATCCTACCATCGAAGTATTTCTTCACAAAAGTGAACACGCGGTTCGCAAGATTTCCAAGTATATTTGCCAGTTCATTGTTTATTTTGTTCTGGAACTCTTCCCATGTGAAGTCGCTGTCCTTTGTTTCCGGAGCATTTGCAGCAAGATAATATCGCAGGAATTCCGGCTCAAAATATTTCACAAAATCTTTTACCCAGATCGCATAATTTCTGCTGGTGGATGTTTTCTTTCCTCCAATATTAAGATATTCATTTGCTGGCACATCATAGGGAAGCACATATTCTTCATCCTGCTCCATGAGCACCGAGGGCCAGATTATTGTGTGGAAAGGAATATTATCCTTACCAAGAAAATGGATGAGTTTCGTGTTCGGATCGAGCCAGTAATCTTTCCAACGCTCGGGCGTTCCAAGATTTTGTGCCCATTCTACAGTTGAAGAAAGATATCCGATCGGGGCGTCGAACCACACATAGAGGACTTTTCCTTCCACCTCATCGAGTGGTACAGGTATTCCCCAGTTGAGGTCTCGCGTTATGGAGCGTTCAATAAGTCCTTCCTTCAGCCAGCTCAGGATGAAATTGAGCACATTTTCTTTCCAGTAAGTTTTGGTTTTCAGCCATTGTCGCAAAGGTTTTTCAAATTTCGGCAGTTCGACATACCAGTTAGTTGTTTCTTTCACAATAGGTGTATTACCGCAAATTTTACATTTCGGATTGATCAATTTCATTGCATCGATGAGTTTCCCACAGGCATCGCACTGATCTCCGCGAGCTCCATCTGCGCCACAGTATGGGCAGGTGCCTTCAATATAACGGTCTGCAAGAAAAAGCTTATCATGCTCGCAATAGAGTTGCTGAGTTGTTTTTTGAATTATAAAACCTGCCTTGAGAAGATTCAGGAAAAATTTCTGAGAAATTCTTGTGTGCTCAGGACGCGCAGTGCCTGAGAAATTATCAAAATCTATTTCTAGATCATGAAAACTTTTTACTATGCTGTCATGATAATAATCAACGATCTCGCGGGGAGTTTTACCTTCAGCTTCTGCTTTAATTGAGATAGGGGCGCCGTATTCGTCCGTTCCGCAAATGTATATCACATCATTGCCGAGCAGCTTTTGAAAGCGCACAAAGATGTCTGCCGGAAGATATGCCCCGGCTACATGCCCGATATGGAGATGTCCGTTCGCATAGGGTAATGCACTGGTTACAAGGTATTTTTCTCGCTTCATTTCTATTTCCTAATTTGATTTTTCACAGAGTCGATTGCCTGCTGCAATTTTTCCTGATCGCCAAGATAATAATGGGTAACTGCTTTCAGGTTTTTATCCAATTCATAAATAAGCGGAATGCCGGTTGGAATATTGAGACCAACGATTTTTTCATCGGAAATATTGTCCAAATATTTTACAAGAGCGCGCAAACTATTTCCATGTGCAACGATGATGACCTTCTTGTTTTGCTTGAGCGCAGGAATAATGGATTCCTTCCAATAGGGAATGAATCGGGCAACAGTATCTTTCAGGCATTCAGTCAAGGGCAGGTCTTTTTCAGGAATATTCGCATATATTGGATCATTTCCCGGGTATCGAGGATCATCTTTTGTGAGTGCCGGAGGACGTGTATCATAACTTCTGCGCCAGATAAGGACTTGCTCTTCACCGAGTTTTTCGGCAGTCTCTTTTTTATTCAATCCCTGCAGCGCACCGTAATGCCTCTCGTTCAAACGCCATGACCGTTCCACAGGCAGCCACATCATATCCATATCGTCCATCACGATCCACAATGTTCTGATCGCACGTTTGAGCACGGAAGTGAAAGCAATGTCAAATGTGAATCCTTCTTTTTTAAGTAATTGAGCGGACTCTTTTGCTTCCCGAATTCCCTTTTTGGAAAGGTCAACATCAGTCCAGCCGGTGAATATATTTTCTTTATTCCAGATGCTTTCTCCATGGCGGAGCAGTACGAGTTTATACATAATAATTTCCTTTGTAGATACTGATAGCTTCTTCTGGTGGTTTTCCCTTGACAGTTATCGCATAGATGGCTTTGCATAGACGGACAGCTTCCTGAAGAGTTTTCTGATGAATATTTCTTCCAGTTGCATTTCCAGCAGCACCCGCCTGGATCTGGTCATATATGCGTTTAAGGAATTCGCCCACATCTACCGAAGATCCGCCGGCACAGATCACGCCTGTTCTGCCTGCTGCTTTTATTGCTTCTTTGAAATCTTCTTTGGCATGATAGGTGTCAGGATAATTTACTTTCACAAAATCAGCGCCGAGACATGCTGCCACACCTGTAGCTCCAGCGATAAGATGGGGGTCTTTCTCATTGGCAACCGCTTTTCCGCGTGGATATATCCAGAGAATTGCAATAAGACCGTTCTGATGTGCCTGCCTGATTATATGTGCTGCCTGCCCGAGCATTTTGTGTTCATATTCACTGCCGAGATATAATGTGTAACCAACACCGAGAATTTTCAGGTCACTTATATTTTTAAAGTGGATCACTTCCTGAACAGAAGTAAGCAGCGCACTAAAAGGATCTTGCTGCGAGGTTTTGACCAGGTTGGTTTTTGAGTTGAGTTTCACCACATAAGGAATATTGCGATAGTTATCTCCATATCTGGCGATCAAACCTAACTGGGTAGCAAATGCACCAATTGGGGATTGGGCTGCAATTTTGAACAGATGTTTGGGCTCAGCATCCTCTTTGGAAATTCCCTCACCGTAGAAATCATCATTTAGATGCTCGATCTTCTGATCTCCTGCAAAAAGCATTAATCTTCCGCTTTTACGAGTGATCTCCTGATAATTAAAGATATATGTACCCTTAACATCCTGAGGAACATCTAAAGGGACGCTAATTCTATCTTTCATGGATTATTTCCTAAATGATTTTTGTACAAAGGAGTGCCCCTGACGGTACACGAACACTCCCTTATAAAGTAATGTTTTATTTGCCTATTCTATCAAGAAAGCCCTGAATAAGATCGATCGGTAGAGGGAATACGATGGTGGAGTTCTTTTCCGTAGCGATTTCGTTAAGCGTTTGCAGGTATCTGAGCTGGATGGAAGCCGGGTTTTGGGCGAGTACTTTTGCTGCTTCTGCGAGCTGCTTGGATGCCTGGAGTTCACCTTCTGCATGGATGATTTTAGCACGGCGTTCACGTTCTGCTTCTGCCTGACGAGCCATTGCTCTCTGCATCGTGGAAGGAAGTTCCACATCTTTGACCTCGACCACGCTCACCTTGATGCCCCACGGATCGGTTTGATCATCGATCACTCGCTGGAGTTCTATGCTTATCTTATCTCTTTCGGAAAGGAGTTCATCGAGTTCTGATTTACCGAGAATGTTCCTCAACGTGGTTTGAGCTATTTGTGATGTTGCCTGAATGTAATTTTCGATCTTGACCACTGCATCTTCTGGGTTAATAACACGGAAATACACCACAGCATTAACTTTGACGGGCACATTATCACGTGTGATGATATCCTGCGGGGGGACGTCCATGGTAACGGTACGAAGTTCGACCTTGACCATATTATCAATAAATGGAATGAGCAGAAAGATACCCGGACCCTTTGCCCGAAGAAGTCTTCCCAAACGGAAAACGACTCCACGTTCATATTCGCGAACGACACGTATCGCTTTGAACAATATAATAAGCCCTAGAACAACTATTATTATAATTGTTTGCATGTAAACCTCCTGTTTTGAGCTTTAATGGATATAGCTATGAGAGGGGATGTGTTGTCAATTTATTTGAGAAAATTATGTATTTATTCCGAGAAAAATGCATATAAAATGGGATTTG
>MVCT01000088.1 GCA_002049945.1 Candidatus Cloacimonas sp. 4484_140 | reverse complement strand
ATAAGCTTTATAAGTTGAGTAAATATCTCCTTTGCTGGAAATCTCAAAAGGAGAGTGCATGGCAAGAAGCGGTGTTCCGCAATCAATGACTTCTGCATTGTGCTTAGCCATAAATTTTGCGATCGTACCACCCCCACCCGCATCGACTTTTCCAAGTTCTCACTCCATAACCGAGGAGAGGTGCGTTCTGTTTCTCATGAACATCTTTGAAAGAGGGATTTATTGCAGCAGTTACATCGCCGGAAAGAATATTTGTTTTTGTTAACACTTTTCTCAAGATTTTGGAACTTTCATATCCCTGAAAATCAATGATATCAGCAATGAAATCAAGAATGAAATCCGAACGAGCGCCTGTATTACCCTCACTGCCGATCTCTTCTTTATCAGCAAGAAATACGATCGATGGAAGAATTGGTTCTTCGCTATCCAACAATGCCCGGAGAGCAGCATAGGAACACGCCCTGTCATCCTGCCCATAAGCACCGACCATGCTGGCATCGATGCCTACATCTTTACTCGAGAAAGCCGGCACAATTTCGATTTCTGCACTGATAAAATCCTCTTCAGTGATACCATATTTTTCATGAAGAATATTCAAACAGTTCAATTTGACATTATCTTTTATCTCATCATCAGGGAAAGGTATTGAGCCAAAAAGGAGCTGAAGTTTGTCTGCATCTATAGCTTCTGTGATTTTTTTATTATTATAGTCTTTTGCAAGATGAGGAAGCAGATCGGCAAAGGTGAAAACAGGATCGCCGTCATTATCGCCAATAGAAATATTGATACGGGCACCGTCTTCTTTTATAACAACTCCATACAGTGCAAGCGGGATAGACATCCATTGATATTTTCTTATTCCGCCGTAGTAATGGGTCAACATGATCCCGAGCTGTGTCGTCTCGTCTTCGGAAAGTGGAACCTGCTTCAGATCGACTCGCGGTACATCGATATGTGCAACGATTAGGTTGCATCCATGTGAAATGTCCTTTTTGCCTGTACGTAGGATTGCAATGTTCTTATCACGATTTATTCTGTAATATCCCTTTGCAATTTTGGGTGCATCAGCATCAAGTGGTACGAACTTACGCGCTTTCAATATTTGCTCGGTAATTTCGACTGAAAGCCGCTCGGTTTTTGCTTCATCGAGGAATGCACAATATTCATCAGCAAATACAAAGGCATCTTCTCGTTCTTTTTCCGAAACAATTTTCCAGAAGTTCTTCTTTTTATATGATAACTTATCCTGCAGTTCTTTACCTTTTGATGATTTCGTCATGAGATTCCTTTTCTATAAATTTTCTGCAACGGCATTAGCCATGTCAAGTGTTGAGGAAGTGCCGCCCATATCGTAAGTACGGAACTTACCTTCTTCAATAACTTTTGCAATGGCATTCATCAGACGATCAGCTTTTTCAGTATCGCCTAAATAGTCAAGCATAAGTTTTGTTGTGATAAGCATTGCAATAGGATTTACTTTATATTGACCGGCATATTTTGGGGCACTGCCGTGAGTTGGCTCGAAGACTGCGAGCTTATCTCCAATATTTCCGCTTGCTGCAAAACCAAGTCCACCAACAAGCTGAGCGCAGAGGTCGGAAATAATATCCCCAAACATGTTGCTCGCAACGAGCACTCCGTAATTTTGTGGATTTTTAACAAGCCACATTGCCATAGCATCGACATTGGTTTCCCACAATTCGATTTCAGGATATTCCTGGGAGACTTTTCGTGCTTCACGTATCATTAGTCCGGAAGTTTCTCTAATGACATTCGGTTTTTCGATTACTGTTACAGTTGGGTAGCCGTGTTTTTTTGCATATTCAAAGGCATTTCGTACAATTCTGTGGCACGCTTCTCTTGTGAAAATTCTGCATGAGATCGCAAGATCATCAAGAGGTGTGCCGGCAAATTTTGCCATTTTCTTGTGGTTTTTTAAAAGTGCATCAAATACTTTTTCAGGGACTGGATGGAATTCAACACCTGCGTATAGACCCTCTGTATTTTCACGAAAAACAACAATATCAATGTCATCTCTGTAATTGAGAGGATTTCCCTTAAATGCCTTGCAGGGTCTGAGATTTGTGTGCAGATCAAATTTTTGGCGCAAGCCGACAATCGGGCTGGAATAGACAAGTCCTTTGCCTTGAAGCTCAGGAATAAGTTCTGCTTCAGCTTCCTGTTTTGGTTTGGAAGTGATTGCTCCAAAAAGTGCACAATCAACATTATTAAGAAGGTCAACGGTCCTGTCCGGAAGGGGATTTCCTTCGGTTTTCCAGAATTCCCACCCAATGTCACCATGGATGTATTCTGCATCCAGTTCTAAGGTGTCCAGGATGATTTTAGCAGCTTCCATCACGTCGTTTCCTACGCCGTCACCCGGAAGCCATGCAATTCGATATAAGCTCATTTTAATCCTCGTATGTGATATTTTTTACTTTATATTCTAAAATGCCTACTGGGGCTTTTACTTTGACTGTTTCGCCTACGTTTTTACCAAGAAGAGCTTGTGCAATTGGAGATTTACAAGAGATCATTCTCATGCTCTTGGTTTTTCCTGTTTCGTCTTCACCAACGATCTTATAATTTAAAACTTTATCTCTTCTTATATCAAGAAGCTCAACTATAGCCCCGAAACGAATAGAATTCTTGTCAATATCTTCTGTATTGATGACTTTCAAGCTTGCGATCTTTGCCTGAAGTTTTGATATTTCAGCTTCAATAAAGCGCTGTTTTTCTTTGGCAGCATGATATTCTGCATTTTCGCTAAGGTCACCAAACTGCCGTGCGCGACCAATTTCTTCAATGATGTCAGGGCGTTCTTCCTGAATGAGATGTTCTAAGCGCTTACGAAGATTCTTAAGCCCTTCTTTTGATATATATTCTTGTGCCATTATGTTCTCTTTAATTTTTTCAGGGTTTTTTCTGCAGTATGTGCAGCTTTCTTTATGCGAATATTTCCGCTCTTTTCCCATCTCTCGACGATTTCACGAATCAATTGTGAATTCTCAGAAATAGAATCAGCAAGAATTTCAATGAAGTTTGGATTGTAGGTTGATTGATAGGATCTGTAGGTATCACGGTAGAGTCTTTTATCAATTTTATATAAACATTTCAATATCTGCACAATACCGTTTCGTATCATCTTGTTTTCGGAATTCCAAAAGGAGTCGATCTTTTGATTGATCGTCTTCGCTTGTGCTTTATTTGTTTTCATGTATTTACAAAGCGTTGCAAATGCGCAATTGATGACATCATCTTTGGGTACATGGCGGACAGTGGTGATAACATCATCAATATATTTATCCGGATATTTCTTGAGTAGTGGAAGAATAATATTATCACATATTTTCTTTATCTCGCTTTTATCATGAGTATCTTTAAGCGCCTTCCTGAAAATTTCATCATAGCTGCCGGGATGTTTCAACGCCACTTTGCTCATTACGTAATTAAAGATCTTTTTGCCGTTATCGCCCTTATTTTTTTGAATAAACAGCAAAAAATCAATATAGGTATCAGGATCGTTTTGAATAACTTTTCGCATTTCTTTTGCAACATACGTGACCACGGGCTGAGGTACTTCTCCATTGACTCGTTCAGGATATGCATTATAGATAATTTCAAAATCATAGTCCTTATCCGGTATCTTGTGCTCAAGGAAATCAAGAGTGTCTTTTCTCATTCTTTGCTGCCAATCATAAGTAATCATTATCATTCACCTTTATCGAATTATCGCAATTTTACCTTTTTTATATAAATCCGAATATTTTATCAAATAAAAATACATTCCGGATGCCACTTTCTTACCAGATTGATTCGAAAGATCCCACTCTGCCCTATTATAATCTTCTGAAAGAAATTCTGCCGTGAAGTTGTTCATGAGATTCCCCGCAAGGTCAAAGATATAAAAATCAGCAGAGCCCGAAGTAGGTAAGTTCTGGAAATAAATTACCTCATTTTCAATCGTTACAGGATTCGGGAATACAGTAACATTATCAAGATCGGTGATCGGGATCGTGATCTTAATGAGGTTTTTCCCGGGCAGAATGCAATTACCCGCAAGATCGGTTACATTGAAAATCTTAATAAAGTAGGGTTCACCAACAGGTTTGATCTTATGGGCAAGAGTAAGTATGACCGATTCGTTATTGACCTGAATCTGGGAAATGCTGTTAGTTGCTTGCTCGGGGAATAGCAGAGTATAGTTTGAAGCATCTTCAGCACTGATATGATCAACAGTTTCATTAAAGTCGATATGAACTTCTTTGTCATTCTCAAGCGTGCTGGAGACAATATATGGTCTGGTAAGATCTTCATGATACGTGAACGTAGCAAGGGTGTCTGCCATTGATGTGTTAAAAATTCCAACAATGTTTTCAATTTCGATTGTGAAAGGAGAATCCGTCTCGTCGAAGATTTCTGCAAAAGTCAGAAGCAAACTAAGTTGGGTGTTTGTCGGAATAACTGATTCGGGATATCCATAGATGCCCACATAAAAATTGGAAACCTGCTCGCAATTCTTGTGCAGAGTTTTATCAAAATTGAGCAAAATACTATTCAATGAGATCATTTGAATTGAAAGCAAAGTTGGCGGATCAATTGGAATGACCTCAAGCGGCAAGGTCTTGTAACTTTCCTGCCCGTCTTTCAGTGCTGATAAGTAGTATTTGTATAGACTGTCAGGAATGATATTGGTATCAGAATATGAGGTTTCGGTGCCAGGAATTGCTGTCACTTCAATATTCTGATTTTGCTCTTTATAGAGATAAAAAGAATCTGCTATTTGGGCATTCCATGTGAAGGAAACAAGATGCTTGTTAATAGGTCTGCCAAAGAAATTCTGCGGCATGGGAGTTGAAGGAGCAGGAGGATCTGTAGGATATGAGGACAGAACGAGCATAAGTGAATCATTTGCATCATATCGGTTAAAAGCAAGTTCTAACTGATCGTCATTATCTGCATCGATACATACCGGCTGATAGGTTCTATAAGATGAGCCGACCCATTGTGGGACAACCTCATAAGATTTTGCAGTCTCGATTAGTTTGAAGATATAAATATCCGGTGCTGCTGCAATAATGATCTCATCAGCTCCATCACCATCAAGATCACCTAAGGATAAGCCATTGTTTGAACTGACACCTGCGATCTCGATATAATCGAGAAGGGTGGGATTTCCATCGATGTATTTATAAATACCGTAAAGCCAGAATTGATCATTCACATCGTCACTGTCTGCATAGCCCCCCACGATGAATTCGAGAAGTCCATCACCATCGAAGTCGCCAATTGCATTGTAATAAGCATTAGGAATAGGGATTTTTAAAGAATCAATTCGCTCAACCGAGTAATTATCATTGATTTGATATATTAAAATATCACCGTCTATATCAGAGAAAAGAATATTTCTTTTGCCATCATTATTAAGATCACCGAACCTGATATATGGTGAAAGTTCATTTCTGGAATAGGTATGGGTATTATTGAAGATCATACATTCAAGATTAAAATTATCTCCGCTTCTGGAGTACACATCATAATGAGAGTAGGTTCCCCTAATATCTGCAGAACGGATTACTACATCATCAATTCCATCGTTATTGAAATCATAAAATGTGCCGGTGTAAGCATCTTTGATGGAGTTAACATATCTGGTTGGGAAGGAAGTTGAGGTCTCTGCTTCAAATATAAGCATGGAATCTGCCTGATTTCGGGAATTCCATAAATACAAGTTCGATTTTGCCGTTTCCATTTATATCATAGTTATTCGCACAGAGATATACTGAATGAGCATAAGAAGCGATAGGGTCAAATCCACTTGTAGGAATTGTACCACTATCAATTGTAATTGCATCAGCAAAAATACCTGAAGTTGCAGTAAGACCTGCATGGTTTCGGATTGATAGAGAGAATGAGTAGGATTCGTCAGGGAGGTGTTGAGGAAGTCTCATGGTAGAAAAGTAGTTGTATTTTTTTTGAATAAGTGAGAAGGTGTCTGCATCGGCTGAGAAGCAGGTTGCATAGAATTGTGAGGGCTCGGTTGCAGTTGAGAGGATGTAATAATCCTTTTTATCGAAATTATATCGATATGTCGAAGCAGTTGCATTTTCAACGAACTGGGGTGGTGTTCTATCCACACTTATTTTCACGATATCTATATAATTTGTTCCGTGAATATCTTTTACGGAAAGGCGGATGTAATAGGTTGAATCCTGAATTCCATATAGAAGAAATGTGCCGAGAGTGTCATCAATAACAGGATCAGTATATAAGGTTGGCTCAGGGTTATGGGTAACGACATCGAGCCAGTCATTTTCAACGGGCTCCTGTTTGGTTGTGAATCCAAGAGTGTAACAGAAGAAATTTTCACAGTATGCAGTTCCAACAATTGGGATATTCTGCGTGTAGCCGGAATTATATGGGGGATAGAAAATTGCAGACTGGGGCTTTATATCAATTCCCGCATTTAGCATAAGTTTTTCTGCATTTATGATTCCGTATCCATAAACATTATCATAGCCGTTTTCGCCAAGATCGTCACAAGAAATATTTATCAGATTGTACACTTCGATATTTGAGAGCAGTGGATTTTGCGAAAGGAGCAAGCCAGCACATCCTGCTACAAAGGGAGCTGCCATAGAGGTGCCGCTTTCGTTTTTATAATCATTATTTAGATAGGTGCTGTAAATGCTCAAACCGGGTCCGCAGAGGTCGATACCTTCGCCATAACTGGAGAATGAGCAGATTTTCAGATTTTCATCAACAGCTGTGACAGATATCACATTATCGAGAGCTGCAGGGTACAAAAGCCCAACACCGCTTTCATTACCGGCAGAAGCTATAATAGAGACGCCAAGATCATAAGCATAATTGCAGGCATCATTAATAATGGGAGCTAAGATCACATCTCCCCAGCTTATGCTTATTATCTGCGCACCGTTATCAGCAGCATAGACGATAGCAGCGGACACGTCATCATCCTCAAGATAGCCACCAAGTGTGGTACGGAAACCAGCTCTGAGATTCATACATTTAGCGAACCATGTGGTACCGGATACGCCAAGGTGGTTATTGGTTTGTGCAGAAATAATACCTGCAATATGTGTTCCATGTCCGAGGTCGTCTCTGGGATCGTTGTCGCGCTCTCGAAAATCACCCATCGCATCAACAATATTTGTATCTGTGAAATCCCATCCCATCCAGTCATCGATATAGCCATTATTGTCATCATCGATATAATTATCCGGTATCTCGCCATGATTTATCCAGATGTTTTGTTCGAGATCAGGATGGTCATATTCTATGCCGGAATCAATGATCGCAATAATAACCTGCTCATTACCCTTTTCGATCTCCCATGCATTATCTGCATTGATTGCCGGAAGTCCCCACTGTTGATAGTAATATGGATCATTTGGTGTGATGGAAAGCATCTCATTCAGATAGTTCGGCTGAGTATAGATGATCGATTCATCTTTTTGTGAAAGTTCAATAATCGCAGAAAAATCAATCTCCTTTTCACATGTAAATTTATAAATATGGAGATCGGGCTTCTCAATAATTGGTTCTGATGACAAAATACCGAACTTATCAAGGAAATTATCAAATGCATCGATGCCCGTAGTGCCGTCTTTGATTACTACTTTCTCAGAAAAACGTGCTATAAGTTCATGAGAAGAATAGTTTGGTTTTCCCAAAAGCTGGGAAGCGCAGGTAAGACACAAAAGTATGAGTGCGATCTTTTTCATAAAGCAATCCTAAAAGTTATATGCAACTGAAAATCGATGAGCAGTGCCGATGTCATTTTGATAAGGTGTGAAAGCGTAATCAAAGTTGAAATCATTGAGTTTTATGCCAATGCCGGCAGTGACATTTTGCTCATCATAGTTAAATTTATATCCCAAGCGGGAGAATATCATATCAGCAAAACCATATTCAAAACCGAAATTTGTTTTAAGCCCTTCTGAAGAATATTTGGCGAATTCTCCGGAAAAAGTGAGCACATTCTGGGCATTCACTTCCCATGAATATTGCGAACCAAGCTTCATTACGAGCGGGAAACGAATACTTTCTTTTTTTAGCTTTGATGAAGTGCCGACATTGTGAAGCTTGAAACGATGTCGAGAGGATGGAATTCTCCAATAGTATCACCCTGTGCATCGGTTTTATCGATCATACCATAATCAAGATATGTAAGCCCCAAACCCCAGCTGCTTTTACCATTGCGTACAATAAGTGAGGCGTTTTCAATATTATTATCAAAGATGTAACTGTTGTGATTGAAGCAGAAATTTGATGAAGGACTGATCTGCACGGCAGCAGGATTTGACCAAAAAATAGTTGCGTCCCCAGGAGAAGCAATAACCGCATCCGCTTTGCCGGCATTTCGGGCGCTGAGACCGATCTTTAGTATCTGAAAGCCGTATTTCCCGGGATCGTCTGATGCAAAAGAATTCAATACAATAGCGAAAATGAATAGGATTACCAAGAATATTTTTTTCTTCATAATATTTATTATCCTAAATTTTTTATATATAAAATCCTCTCATCAATTGCGATAAGAGGATTATTTGGCAAAAAGCCAAATGCAATTATGAAAATAACAATCTTATCCTAAGATCTCCTTCTCATTACATTTACAGATCTGAACAACTTCTCTCTTAGGAGACCACTTACCATCTTTATGTCGATTTCGGATAATTTTTATGGTAGTCATTTCAGTATTACATACTGGGCAGACAGCTTTTCTCTTACCGGCACTTGCATGAGCTAATTTAGCTGCAAAGGTCCTAACTTTCGGCATTTTCAACTCCTTTTTGAATTGACACATAAGTCCTTTGCACAATAACTGGTGTCAAGTTTTTCATCGGGGATGAAATTATAGAATATTAAAAAAAAATAGCACACAGATGATCGCTGATTATGCTGATTAATACTGATAAAATTTAAAATTAAAAATTCCTCTGTTCTGACACCTGATGGATCGAGTTTCGGGAAGGTTAAAATTCTGGATTCCCGATGGGTCTCGGGAATGACATTTTTGGGTTTTGTTGGTGGTATATGAGACTAATAAATTAACAATCCAAAAAAAGAAAATTGTCATTCTAAGAGTAACGAAGTGAAACTAAGAATCTCGCAAAAACATTGATTTATCCTACAGGGAGATCCGTTCCGTCTTCACTTTGTTACGCCGTGACAGGCGTCGTGAGTTAAAAACACCCTACTCGAGGATGACAATTGTTTTTATTTGAGGTAGCCGACTTAG
>MVCT01000005.1 GCA_002049945.1 Candidatus Cloacimonas sp. 4484_140 | reverse complement strand
TTTTTAGCATTCTTGCTTTTTAAACGTTTCAGACCAAAATGGTCATCTTGAACTTTCTTTGCCATAGGACTCCTTAATTATGTTACAAAGTAAAAAAGAACTATTGAAATCAAGAAAAATATTCTTGATTTTCCAATTTCTCCTATGGTCATATGAACTAAACTTTAAATAAGAGAATTCATACATATAAAAAGGGCGAGATCGTAATGACTTCGCCCTAAATTTATGGAGAAATATTTCTATTTGAGTAGGATCAATTTCTTAATTTCAGATTGATAGGAATCGGTTTCCAGTCTGTAGAAGTACACACCGTTTGGAATGTCTTTTCCATTATTGTCTTTGCCATTCCACACAAAAGTGTTTTCACCTATCTTTGGATTATCGATATTGTATGAAGAGACGAGCTGTCCAAGAAGGTTATACATTTTCAGTTGAGCATTTTGGACTTGAGCATTTGGCAATCCGAAGGAAATGCTTGTTTGGTTTGCAACAGGGTTCGGGAAGTTCTGTGTGATGAAGTACTTATGTAATTGCGGATCGCTTCCTACTCCGGTTATCGGAGAGCAGTCAACAGAACCTGTTCTGGCAAGATTAAAGCGGTAAATTCCGCACAGAAGATCTCCGTCGCCAAAGGGTGTTTTGTAATCAATGATCCACATTCCTGCATTGGTGCCTACTGCGATGTCATAATCTCCATCGCCATCCACATCTGCGATCTGTGGTGAAGATTTTATATCATGATTGAAATAGATCGGGAATTCGGATGTCGGGTTGCCATTCATATCAATGCTGTATAGATATTTGTTATTACAACCGAAGACAATGTCATAAATGCCGTTTCCGTCGAGGTCGGCGACTGCTGGTGTAGATTCTATGCCCGCAGGAACGCTATAAGGGAATCCTGCAAGGTCATTTCCATTCCAGTCGATTACATAGAGCTTACTGCTGAGTGTACCTACGATGATGACTAGATCACCAATCACATTGGAGTTAGTTGGATTGATAACAACAGGAGAAGTTCGAATATCTCCGGAGAGCGTGTATTCGTGTTCTACCGAGCCATCAGAATTGAGGATATAAAGATGACCATTCGAAACGCCGATCACTATCTTGTATTCATTATTGAATTTGACGATTGTTGCAGAACTGCGAGGAGTGCCGGAAAGAGTTGTTGACCAAACGGTCGAGCCGGAAGTATCTATACAATATAGAACGCCATTATTACAGGGAACGAGTATTTCTTTTGCACCATCTCCATCAAGATCTTCCACTGCCACGCCTACCCCGCTATACATGAAGTTGGGAAGCGTAACAGGGAAATTCGGATATATTGTTCCGGTTTGGTCGATGACATAGAGATTTTTTGTGATCGTCTGAACGATGATTTCCTGAACGCCATCGCCGTTAAGGTCTGCAACGACAGGAGTACAGAGCAGGTTGCTGTCAGTCGTATAATCAAAGAGCGTGCTTCCGTCAGGATTGAGTGCAACAACTTTATTAGCACGCGAAGCAGCAACGATTTCAAGCTCTTCATCTCCATCAAGATTTGCAAGCGCGACCGAGCCATAGATTTGATTGCCTGTGTTATAAGGGAAGCCACCAAGCTCAGTACCGTTCATATTATAGAGGTGAACCTCTCCATTCTTATCTCCGCATGCAAGCTCGAGATCATTATCGGCATTGTCTATATCAGCAATAGCTGGTGAGCCGGGTACGCCGTTTGTGATCAATACGGGCCAGCCCGCAAGATTGAGTGTGACTTCGATATCAAAATCGAGGTCTGCATAATAGCCACCATTACTGGTCACATGCAACGTGAAAGGAATAGTGCACACGCCGATGCCTTCGTCGAACTCAACTTCAAAAGGATCGAGCAGATTGAGCTGGGATGATCCGGGCGGGATGTCATTGTAAGTTCCTGTCGGGTCGGTTATAGTGGCGCGCGGATCTGTGCATTCAAGGGTTGCGACAACTGTTGTTGCAGTAGAAAAGCTCTGCCTGTTCGTAAGACGGATGCGAATCTGTGCAGTTTCGCCGGGATTGACCTGTCCGTCTCCATCACCGGAGGTTTCTGTGACGAACATTTCATCAAACTCTATGAATGGATAAATACCGCCCTGAATGTTCATGACTGCATTATCTACAGATGTAAAGCCGGCAGGCATACCGCTGGGAAGCGTGTACCAACCATTAGAGGATCCTCCCCATCCAAAGTTCAAATGGTAGGTATCTTCACCTGTGTTATAGCCATCCACATTGATCGCATGACCGCCAGCTCCGCTAATACCAATTTCGCATGGTTTTGCCTGCATCATATCTTGCTGCATCTGTGAATAAAAGTTTGGATGATTTGAATAATAATGTATTGCAGTGTCGTAGTCAAATTTGTAAAGAAGCGCACTTCGTACATCATAGCAATATGCGCCCGAGCCATTTGATGAATAATTCATTTCTACAGAAACGCCACCTGCAAAGGAAACAACTGCTTTCATTTCGTTGTTGAGAGGGGTATTAGTTACATAATAAGTACGAAGTTCATCCAGCAGAATATTCAGCTCGGGCCAAGACGGAAAGTCAAGTGTAGCATGATCATTATCAATGTAGATATAGGGGGCACTATAACCCGAAACATAATCATCAGAGTCGTCAAAAAAAGCATCGCCAATATATCTGTGATAATCGACGATCATACCCATTGCAGTAGCAACGCAGCCAACTACACATCTTTGCCCAGTCTGAGGATCGATTGGACAATACATATTCCACGGATGTCCCTGATTCCAATTTTCTTCTAACCATCCACCTGTAGTTGTAGAACCGGCAGGAGGATAAATGTCTCTGCCCTTGGTTCGGGTTATGAAGTAATTCATATCATTACTTTCGTACTTATCCCAGAGAAGGTTGTTTTGAGCGATGACATCAGAGGATGTGTAGGGGATTGCTTTATTACGAAGCGTGAGGTCGAGCTGAACAAAATGATGACCGATCGTCCATTCATCTCCTTCTACTTCCTCGAAATTATTCAAAAATGAATATCCGAGAATCGGAATGATGTCCGTGTCTGTGGTTACTATAATAAAGCCCTGTGGATCAAGGTGATACACATAGGCAAGTATCGAATTGTCATTTCCCTTTAGTTCGTAGAAATCCGAGATGATAAAGTCGTTTTTATCTTCGACCTGCAATTTCAGCTTAGCGGTTTGTTCAGCCAGTTGAAATGATACCGGCACCGCAGAAAGGGTTACTGCAAAGACAACTATAAAAATACTCAATAAAAAAATTCTCTTTTTCATTGTTGGCCTCCATTCTTTTATATAATTTAAGTTCATAGGGGTATTTATGTCAAACTTTTTGGGTATGTTCGCTCTGGATTTGTCAGGTTATTTGATTTTTCACAAGCAGCTTATAATAATTCTGCAACTCTGATTTCCCGACATTTCCTTTGGGTATTTCTGTAATTTCATATTCCAGAATAAAGCCGTAGAGTGTAACTTTTATAATATCGCCTATGTGGACTTTTTTTGAGGGTTTCACGTCTGAACCGTTAAGAAGCACGAGTCCTTTGTCGCATGCTTTTTTTGCGATCGAGCGGTGTTTAACTATACAGAGTTTGTCCAATAATACGTCGATTCTCATGATTATTTTGCTGTAAGCGTATCTGCGAGCTGATAACCGTTTGCGATTAGTCCGCCAAAGTGAAAGATTGAAATATTATCAAAGCCAGATGCTTTGGCAAGGCGTATTTTGGATTGGATATCTTCTGATCTATATCGTTTCTGCTCATCCCATGCGCGTAGAGAGATGGCGATTTTTGGAGAGTTCACTTTGCTAAGATTTTTCTCCAGCAAGTCCTTGAATGAAGCATCGGATTTTGTGTACATCATCAGGTGAACATAATCAAGTTCTTTAAACTGAAGCCATTCTTCCCAGTTTTGATAAAAACGGTATTTTGCATCGTGATTATCTGGCTTGGCAGTTACAGCAAAATCCACATCCGGTTTGAGAAATTTGATTTTAGCACCGGTTTCCCGAACGAAATCCGAGATGACCTTTTGCTTCCATTCAGTGTAATTATTCGTATAATTATTTTCCGAGACATCATCGATGAAGTGTTCAAGGGCAAGTGAATTGTAGGTATATTCACCACCCGGATAGCGAATATAATCAAGAATAATTCCGTCAATGCCATAGTTTGAAACCACATCAAGAATGACATCCTGTGTATATCGCTGCACTTCGGGAATGCCCGGGTCGAGGTATGCTCCCTCACCTCCATTATGGCTTATCATCGGTTCGTTGCTATTGGTTCTGCATATCCATTCCGGATGGGTGAAATAAACATGATCTTCCGGTAGTTTGTTTGTGTAGAGCGGAGTGACCACAAAGGTTGTCATCCACGCATAAACCTTTATATTGAAATTCTGTGCAGTTTGAAGAAGAAATGCGAGAGGATCAAAGCCGTCAATAGTCACAAAATAGGATATCGGTTCCGGATTTGGAAAGGTTCTATCATATCGGTTCGGTTTGTACAGAGCATCTCCACGGTAGCGTATCTCTGCGAAAATGGCATCAAAATCGTGCTCGGCAGCAGTCTTCACAACTTTAACAATTTTCTGCGGAGTATTGATATCCCATGCGGTTGCCCACAGACTTCTCGTCTCTGCTTGCAGAAGAGTAGTTCCTGCAATGATGAACAATATCAAAAGTATGAAAAATCTACTGCATTTCATTTTCTGGTTTTTCTTGAACCTCTGTTACTATGCTTTTGCATGTACCGTCATAGAAATGGATTTCCAGACTGTCATCTAAAGCCACATTTTTGATGGTATTTAGGATTCGCTCTCCTTTTTTCGTCAATGTATAGCCACTTTTTAATATTTTTAAGGGATTGAGCTCTTCGAGTTTTGCGCTGAGATTAATAAATCTGTTGTGCGATTTTGTGTAATTATCACTCATTGCATACCGCATTTGAGCACTTAGATCATTCATTAGCTTGTTGTTTTTATCAATGCATGAATTTTTTAGAGATTGAAGAAATTTTATCTTCATCTCCTCAAGATCGAAGCGAATGTCCACGAGATAGCCCAACGAATCCTTTAAACGCATTTGCAAGTCATCTAACTGCTGAGAATAGTTCATAAGCACATTTTCAGGATGTCTTCGCTCCAGCCGATAAGAGAGCTCCCTGCATTGAGACGAATACTCGTGCACTCTGGTATTGAGAATGCTTTGCATTCGTTCTGCATAGGATCCGAGGGTACTCAAGAGTGCAGTTCTTTCCGGAACCACAAGTTCTGCAGCAGCCGAGGGTGTGGGTGCACGCAGGTCTGCAACAAAATCTGAGATGGTAAAATCTGTCTCGTGACCAACAGCAGAAATAATGGGAATTTTTGATGCGAAAATTTCACGTGCCACTATTTCCTCATTAAAGGGCCAGAGGTCTTCGATAGAACCGCCACCGCGTCCCACGATTATCACATCCACATTTTTTCTTTTATTGAACTCTCTTATTCCGCCAACGATTTCTCGGGCTGCTTCATCTCCTTGCACACGAGCAGGGTAGAGCAGAATCGATACGGGGAATCTTCGGGACAGCACATTTTTCATATCCTGAATTGCAGCGCCTGTCGGAGAGGTTACGATTCCAATTCGGGTTGGATATTCAGGAATAGATTTTTTATGAAATTCGTCAAAAAGCCCCTCTTCTTCCAGTTTTCCTTTCAACTTTCGGAATGCGATCTCAAGCTCTCCGATACCAAGAGGACGCATTTGGTTGACATATAGCTGATACTGTCCGCTTCGCTCATAAACCTTGATCTGTCCGTAACACATCACTTCCATACCATTTTCCGGTTCGAAGCGGAGGTAATTATTGAACTGGCGGAAGAAGACGCACAATAAACTGCTGTTCTCATCTTTAAGTGTGAAATACATGTGCCCGGATGAGTGTTTTTTGTAGTTTGATATTTCTCCCTTGATCCACAAGGAAGAGATGTTTGCTTCGAGAATATTTTTAATATGAGATGTGATTTCAGATACGGTAAAGATGTTCTCGTCCGCGAGTTGCGAACTTTTCTTAGGTTGGTCCGGAGATTCATTACCGAATAAATTCATGTTTAGTAAAACGCAGGTGCTATGAAAATTTGTCAAATTTAGTTAATGAAATGGGGAATTACTTAGACCTATAGTTACAATAATCAAAAAAAGTCTGTCATTCTCGAGCCCCATCGGGAATCCAGATTCTTTACTGATTTAAGTCAATTGTTGGAAATTATTGGGTAGAGACGTTTTTATCAAATAATGAATAACAGTATTTCATCCTCGCTTCATCCCGATGCATCGGGACGAAGCAAGTCTGAAATGACAGTAATGGATTTATACCGTCGGCAAATCCGTGAAGCACATCTTTACTTTCCCAAACTTGACGTAAAAACAATACATCATTACCAGTGAAGCATGAAGAAAATCGCAGTGGCAATGAGCGGCGGGCTGGACAGCACCTACGCAGCGATCAAGCTGAAAGAGCAGGGCTTTGATATTTTCGGTATTACGCTGCAAATGTTCTGTCATCAGCATCCTGCAGATGAGTTGGATAATATCGATCCTTTTCAGGAAGTAAAAGGGATATGTGACAAACTCGGAATACCACACGTGCTCGTTCGTGCAGAAGAATTCTTTGAATCCACAATAATAAAAAATTTCTGCGATGAATATTTGAACGCACTAACTCCCAATCCCTGCGTGCTGTGCAATAAAGAGATAAAGTTCGGACTTTTGCTGGAAGAAGCTCTTGCACGCGGAGCAACGCACATAGCCACCGGGCATTATGCATCCATCGAATTTGATGAAGGAAAAAAACGCTACCTGCTCAAAAGCGGCAGGGATGTAACGAAAGATCAGTCATATTTTTTGTGGCGATTGAATCAATATCAGCTCGAGCATACGATTTTTCCGTTGGCTAAGGATTCGAAGGAAGTGATCAGAAAAAAAGTAGCGGTATATAATTTGAATGTTGAGGACAAGCTGGAAAGCCAGGAAATTTGCTTCGTTCCAAATAACGATTACAAGGAATTTCTGAAAAATAGATTATCAGAAAAGATCAAACCCGGAAATATAATAGACGAAGATGGAAATGTGTTGGGCGAACATAAAGGATTTCCTTTTTACACTATCGGGCAGCGAAAAGGTTTGGGGATTTCCGCACCTAATCCGCTGCATGTGCTTGAGATCAGGACGCAGACAAATGAGGTAGTTGTTGGTCCCAAAGAAAAATTATATCGTAAAGGATTGATCGCACATGAATGCAACTGGATCAGGTTTGAGGAATTAAAGGAAACTATTAGGGCAAAGGCAAAAGTGCGTTTCAATACAATAGAAAAGGCGTGCACTATATTTCCTGACCCAGATGGGATTAAAGTCATATTTGACAAGCCGCAGATGAGCATTACGCCCGGGCAGTCAGTTGTGTTTTATAATGGCGAGTTCGTAATTGGTGGTGGAATTATTGAAAGAGCTATTGAGCAATGAGAAAATTTCAAATTTCTAATTTCAAATTTCAAATGACAAATGAAATGTCAAAGCTCAAATATCAAATTCAAGGAATTCTGTGTGAGTAAATATTTACGTGTTAGAAAATTACTGATTAATATTATAATCTTTTCCGAAAAATTTATTTTTCAGATATTTTTTAAGCGGAGTTTTAAATAATTGCCGTGAAGCCGGAAACATACATGACAATCCTATAAAGTCAGTAATAAGTCCGGGTGTAATAAGGAGGGCAGCACCAAATAAGATTATTGCACCATCCAGTAGGCGTTCTGCAGGAAACCTGCCCTCTGCAATATCCCGCTTTATTGCATAAATAGTGCTGAAGCCCTGCGCACGTGCAAGATACGCCCCACCCAATCCTGTGATCAAGATTATAGCAACTGTGCGCCAGAATCCGATTAGGGACCCGATCTTAATGAGCAGAGAAAGCTCGATAAGGGGAACAAGGGTGAAGATGAGGAAAAGATAAAAAACAGTCCTCTTGCGCATATATTATTGAGCTTCGGTATCCTTCTTTTTTGGTCTGACAAGCAGGGAAAGTGGAATGAGAACCGCATAGCCAAGAACGAGGAGTATCGTTCCAAAGGTTGTTGTTGAATTCACAATGATGAATCCAATAATAATCGCGACGATCGCAGCAATAAAAAGTAATTTATTGATCTTTCCAAATTTAAAACGTTCAATCTTTTCTGCTTTCTTCTGTGCCATTAAAACTCCTTATTAATAATATATGTTATTATTTAAGTGAATTAAATTTTTTGTCCAAAAGAATTTAGTACATTTCTTTATACAAAGCTTATTTTAATTGCTCCAATGCATCACGTGCTTTGCCTACCGCTTCTTCATTATTATTTTCGTCAATGGAGCGTTGTAGAAATTGTTTTGCCTTATCTGTCATGCCGTTTTCCATGTATATCAATCCAAGATGATAGCAGATGACGGAATCATCCACATCGCTTTCAATAAGAAGCTTCATTGCCTTAAGGGCTTCTTTATAGTATCCGAGTTTATAATATACCCAACCGAGACTATCCCAGATATAGATGTTGTTCGGTGACAGCTCCACTGCCTTTTCGAGCATTTTCTGAGCTTCCTCGAGACGAATATCATGTTCGGTCAATGAGTAACCGAGCCAGTTCAGAAGATCGGCATTGTCGGGGAAAAATTGCACACCACGCTCCAGCGTTGCTATCTCCTGCTCAAATAAACCTTGTTCATTATAGAATTGTGCCACATTAAGATAGAGATCAAGATTTGTGCTGTCTTGTTCGAGAGCTTGTGAAAAATAGTGCTGTGCCTTTTCAATATCTTCATTGCCTTCATAATACTGACCAAGCCATTGAGAACTGGTCATTTCCTTATTTGGGCGCATTTCGAGAAGCGCATATACAGAATCGGCAGAAGCTCCTGTTTTCAGCATTGCATAAGAGATCAACACCAGGGGGTAGTTATCTATACAGTACTGCAATTCTATTTCAGAGATATATTTTTTGCTCAAATCGAGCGAATCCATTTGTGCATAATTGTATGCCAGCAGCGCTTTCAGGGTGCAGGAAAGAGTGTCCGCCTGATTTGATTCTGCATAATCCAGAAGTTTATGAAAGAGCGAAACATCTCCGGTTTCGTTCACAATGAAGGGGATAATATTTAAATGGGGAAGAAGAAAGCGTTCATCGCTGATCTTACTAAAGTACTCATTCGCCTTCTCGTAATTTCGAAGCTGGATCTCGGAAATAGCCATCATTTCATAAAGCTCCTGCAGACGGTCGCTTTCCATACTTTCCTTTTCTGTGAGCAATGTTTCTCCATATTCGAGCGCTTCTGGAAATTTTTGAGCTTTATAGGCAGAAAAGAAGAACATCCTTTTTTGTACGGAATCCATTAACTCAATAGGGAAATATTCCGACATTTCCAGTACTTTTTCAAACTGCTGGGTGAAATAATAGGAGAGCAAAAGCTGTTGCATGGAGATCGTAGTAATTTCCTGAGCATCAAGCAGATATTCCAGTTGTTCGATCGCTTTGTAGAACTCCTTGTTGTTATAATAGAAATCACCAAGCCATGCATGTGCCTGAGAGAAGTTCGGATCAAGTGCGAGAATTCTATGTAAGGTCATTTCGAGCATTACGTTATCCTGCAGACGCGAGTATTCCATTGCGATATGATACAAAAGATCGGGATCATCGGTATCTGTTTCCGCAAGATGAAGATATTGCATCGCCCTGGTTCCATCTTCCTCCTTAAGTGCAACTCTGTATAATTCCAGATACAGCGACCCATTATCTTCAATTTGCTGCAGTCCGGTCATGAGAATTTCTTTTGCCTTTACTGCTTCACCAACTGTAAGATAGCTTTCGGCAAGCATTATGTACACTTCCGGGAGTACTATACCCTTTGTTAGAACATCTTCGGCAAAAGAGATGAGCCGCTCGTTATTCTTAAGATAGTAGAGCACATTCAGACGCTCGACGATCACCTCTTTTGAGCTTGGGTCGATTCGATATGCGATCTCGAGAAGCGAGTCCGCAGTGGCATATTGTCCCTGATCTATTGCTACTTCTGCAAGGGAGTAGTAGTAAAGCGGATTTGATGTATAAGCGAGAGAGCAAAGAAATAAAAAGCCGCTCAACAAAATAAGCGGCTTGAGTATATGTGTTTTTGCCATATTATAGTTGCGTAAAGTACCCGATCGATATTGAGCGGTCTGGGTTTACATATTGATTGCCGAGGAAGTCACGGAAGTTTATCTGTATTCTTATATTTTGTGCAACATTAAGAAGAATCGCAGCGTTCAGATAGCCGTTTCCTTCTCCGAAGCTATAAGTTTTTTCATCTCCGCTTTTGCCATTATCATTGAATGCAAAATCGTATTCGACAAGCAAAGTGATGTGCTGGTTGATGCTTTTATCAAGTCCCACAAAGAAATTCAGGTTGTCGTCATTATCATCCCATTCTGTGCTATAGCTGATGCCGCCATGTAAACCGAGGTTTCCAAGAAAATGGAAATTTCTGCTCACCACTGCATAAAAGCCCTTTGATTTTATAGCAAAGCGGTTGATTTCTGTGCCGTCACTGAGTGAGTCTGTATAAGTTCCAAATCCTCGTGAATCAAATCCAATGGCGATTGCAGGCAGTGTCGGAGATTCGTCAAAAATGCGGTATTTCACAAACACACCAGGGTACGAATCCCATTCGGGAATTGAGTCCCCGATGATGTATTCACCGCCGTATTGGATGCCGAACATGAGTTTGGGCAGTACTCCCACACCTGCACCGAATGAAACGCCACCTTTATCGAAAATGCCGATCGGAAATTTTACTTCTCCCTTTTGCAGAATACCTGCGGTCGGGCAATCAATAAGCTCTGTCATCTCCAGCGCAAAAAGTGCCTGGCTGATGAAGAGAAGAATAATTATTATTCCAAAAATCTTTTTCATGCAACCTCCGTATTTATAGATATGAAAAGAATTTACATGCTTTAGTGTCAATATTTAGAAGACTTGAGAGATTTAGTTTTTTGTAGATAGCGGTCTTCCCAATAGCGTAATCCCTTGGGTAGATCATAGGAATTCAGCTTATTTTCCACAAGATCTTTTCTCCACCCGATCTGTTCTTGAGTATAATGCTCGTTGTTCGAAGCTTTTCCAAGCAGGATCAGACGCATGAGGATATGCTCAAGAGCTTGCGGATTGTAACCTGCTCGCGCTGCATAGAGCAGTCCCAGCTTGTCCGCCTCTTCTTCATATTCTTCAAGCCGTCCCTGATAGATGGTTTCGTAGATTGAGAGAGCTATATCTTCCAATTCTGCTTCCACATCATCATACTTTTCATCATGTCCATACAAGCTGTCTGCAAGCATATCAAGCTCTGCAAAGGAGTCTTCTGCAATGATCTGAACTTTTCTCTTTTCAAGTTCCTTCATGCCGTGATAATGAGAAACATGCCCGATCTCATGACCGAGTACTGCAGCGAGTTCAGCTTCATTATCAATAGCTTCCAGCATTCCGGTTGTGATAAAGACGATACCACCCGGACAGGAATAGGCATTCGGCACGTTGATATTTAGAATAAAGAATTTATATGGAATATCATAAGAGTCACTTGCCTGCGCTACGAGAAGTCCAACATAATTTACGTAATCCTGAAGTGCCTTATTGTGGTATAATCCGAGTTCTGCGATCTTATTTGCGATGGCAAAGCCCATTGCTTCTTCAGAAAAAGTGAAGAATTGAGGAGCATCAGAACGGGGAAGTTTTACGCTCTTGCGGATTTTTTTCAGGTTTATCGAGCGGTATGTGTCATCTCTGAATTGCTCGAAGCCATAAGGGCTGATATGATAACTTAGAAATTCATCAATGAAGTCAACGTTCTCGTCGATCTTTTTTGAGAATTTCCCGCTCATCGCTTTTATGCCTGCGGTCATGCCGATCTGTGAAATTTCTGTTATTGCTTTCTGTGAGCCCATCTGAGCAAACAGGTCTTCTGATTCTTTCTTGCCCTCTGTGACTTTGCTTGAAATATAACCGGTCAGTGTGTCCACCTGAACTTTGAGCCAGCTGTCATTGCCTTCAAGTATTGTTACCGAATAACCTTCCGGCAGGGTCGCAAGAGGTGGATAATAGGAGCCGGGTCCGCTTCGGAGATATGCCTGTTCACGTTTGATAGTGGCATTTCCCATTGCAAAAAGGTGTAGAATAATCACAAAGAGACCGAGTAAAACCACAACAAAAAAAAGATAAGATTTCTTTTTCATTATTTTACCTCCAAGGTAAAGATGCCATCCCAATCTTTGGGGATTTCGTGTTTAAATTTTCTGCATCGTTCCAGCATAACGCCGGACGCTTTATCATTGACGTGATTTTGAGAAAGTCTTTCAAAAATGTCAATAGCTTTATTCCATTCTGCCTTTCTATAGTATGAGAGCGCTTCTTCATAGTCCTTGATCCATGCATTTTTCAGGACTGCTTCTTCCGTGTTTTCGTCAATAAGTTCATACACAGAAGTTGGTTCTGTCTTCCCTTTGACGCGAAGGCGATCTAGCTCACGGCAGAGGAACTTCTGTTTGATCAAGTCATAAGTGGATTCGCTTAGCATGATCTGTGTTTTGTATATCTTGTTCACTCCCTCGAGACGCGCTGCAAGGTTCACGTTATCTCCGATCGCGGTGTAATCCATTCTGTTTTTAGAGCCGATATTTCCTGCGACGATCGGTCCGGAATTCACCCCGATCCTTGTGTGAATATGAAAGTTGTCTGCCGCATTGAATTCCTGCTTTTCCTGCTGCAGTTTCCGGCAGTATTTTCTGTGCTCGAGCGCAGCACCGCATGCCATAATTGCGTGATCTTCTTTTGGAATCGGGGCGCCGAATATTGCCATGATGCCATCGCCTGTATATTTATCGAGAAGTCCGTTATTTTCCAGTACGATACCTGTGATCTTATCAAAATATTCATTGAGCAAACCCACTAATTCTTTGGGTGTTTTACCTTCTGAAAAGGTCGTGAAGTTGGCAATGTCCGTGAATAGCACGGTTGCGGTAATGCTGTCACCGCCGATCTTTACGGAATCCGGATCAACAAGCAGGGTTTCTATCACATCGGGATGAAGATAGCGAGTGAACACCTTTTTGATATCCCGCTTGGATCGCCCTTCCATAATGTAGCTGATCGTGGCGCTGTATCCGTAAGAAAGCACAAAACCGATGAGCGGCATTGAGAGATTGAGCAGGATCCTGTCTGCTTTCCATAAAAGAATTGTGATGCAAACAACATATGCAATAACGAGCAGCATAAGTGGGTTGGCGATTTTGGGCTTAAGCCGAATGAAAATAATAAAAGTAATGAAGGCAACCAGAATAACATGGAGGAAATTTATCCATCTGGGAACGATTTTCACAAAATCTTTATTTATAAAATTGCTTAAAGTCGTTGCCCAGATCTCCATACCGGGATAGGGGTTGATAAAAGGAGTGGGTCGCAGGTCGGAAAGTCCGGATGCAGTTGCGCCGAGAATAATATACTTATCTTTGAATGTTTCGTTCGGAAGCGAAGGTTCACCACCTGTTTGCATTGCAAGAGCAGACTGGAACACGGCTGCGAAGGGGTAATATTTGAACACACCATCTTTACCGCCGGACCCATACCAGTTAATGAAATATTTATCATTTTCGGTTACCGGAATAGAGAGCCCATTTAAGATAAAGGCATTACTCTTCACAATTATATCATTGTGCTCCTGACCCAGGAGGAAGCCGCTGTAGGCAATCTGTGGATAATAGTTTTCTTTATAAGAATAAATGAGTGGCACTCTTCGAATGATGCCATCTTCATCGGGACGAATGTTAAGAAAGCCAAGTGATTTTGTGGCTTGTAGAAGAATATCTATGGGTATGATACCACCCTTGAACTTTTGTGAATAGAGAGAACTTTGCACCTGAGGATAAATAGAAAAGGATGAAATATCCGGAGCGATATCAGTTTCATTCATTGTAAATTCAGCGCCGAGAATAACATTCCCAGCCCGATTTATGGATCGTGCAAATGCTCCATCGGTTTCGCTGGCATCGGTTTCAGCACGATCAATATCAGGATCATCGAACATCATATCAAAAATAATTGCTTTCGCACCGACTGCTGCAAAATAATCGACAGCAATGCCGTAAAAATTACGAGGCCACTTCCACAAGACACCGAAGTTTTCAAAATAATTCAGACTGGTATTATCGATTGCAACAAGGACTACATTGGTGTCTGCACGCTCAGGGATCGGGAATCTTCGGAAACGGTAATCTACAGTTTTCCATTCTAATTGTTTTCCAATATCTGTTTCGTGAAAAAGAGATACAAGAATTGCAATAATGACTGCAATTATAAGACCTACATACCATTTTTTGTAGATATTACTGAAAAAATGTCCAAAAGTTGATTTTTCGTCTGCAGCGCTTTTTTTCATGATGTTACCCATCAATTAATTAATTAAACCATTCGATAGTATCGTATAAAAACGGCAAAAACTATACGATGGTATCGTATAAATCTGTATATGGTTTTATTATTCCTGTTCCACCTTTTTCGCATCAAAAGTACCATTCGGCTGAATAAATGTCAAACCGGTCACTTCATCATTTTTATCAATTATAAATGAAATATGGAAATTATCCAAATCCTTTATGCTGAATTCCGTGCCTTCATAAGGAATAAGCTCATAAACGGGCTGTCCGGGATATGTGAGCATGAGTGAACCGGATTTATTGAGTTCAACGCTAATCTCAACTCCGCCCATTTCGTATTTCCCAACGAACTGAATAAGATATTCCGGATCATAAAGCTCTAAGGGAGGAAGTTTTACAAATTCAATAGGAGCGACTGAAGATTCCAGTGATGATGATAATTTATGAATATCTCCTTGAAGGTTTGTATGAAATTCAATGAGGGTATTTGACTCGGCGGGAACACCTTCTGTGGGTTTAAAAACATCGTAATGCCAGTGCTCAAGGGGACTTGCAAAGGAATGATAAACCAAATAGAGCTGCTTTTTGTCATTAGTGATATCTACTTTTCCGTAACCGGGATTTTCATAAATGCCCGTGTATGCATCGAGGTCGTGGGACGGCTTTGTTCCCTCTACTCGAGGGATTTCTCCAGCTTCCTCTTCCAATTCCGAAAGACTCGTTAGCTTAGCCAGGATTCTTTCATTCCAATCCACCGGTTCCAGATCAAGCAAATAATCTATAATATAATAATTGAGCACGCTCGGGTATCCCGAACCATTTTGGTTTACCATTATTACAACGCCCAGATTGTCTTCGGGCAATAATGACACCAGCGTTGAGAATCCGTCTATATTACCGCCGTGCTGAACAAATGGATGTCCTCTATAGGTAAGGATAAACCAGCCAAGTCCATAGTTTCGGTAGGTAAGCTCTTCGCTGGAGCTTTTCCCGGGAATGAACATGTGGGGCGTGAGGATCGTTTCCAATGTTCCTTCCATCATAAGCTGTGTGTCATCTGCTTTTCCTTTGTTGAGCAGCATCTTTATCCATTGAGCCATATCGGTTGAAGTAGAGTTTATTGAACCGGCAGGTCCGATCGTAGAAATATTTCTGAAAGGAATTTCTTCCGGCTCTTCTGTTGGACTGCCGCTATATGGAAGTGCATAATCATCACTGCTCTGTGAGACATCAACAGAAAAATTAGTTGAGCTCATTCCAAGTGGATTAAAAATTCTTTCCTGCACGACATTTTCCCACGTACTGTTTGAAAGCCGTCCGACCATTAAGCCGGCAGTCATAAGCATTAGATTCTGATATTGAAAAGTGTATCGGAAGGGCTCATTTGGTTCGAGGTAGCGCAATCTTTCATACAGTTCTTCACGAGTGAAATAGGAGCCATACCACATCATATCATGGCGTGGCAAGCCGGAGCGGTGAGTAAGAAGATCTATAGCGGTCATCTGCTCGGTGGCGAAATCGTCATACATCTTGAAATCCGGCATGTAGGTTTTTATCGGGGTATTCCAATCAATGATCCCATCATCGACAAGAAGTCCTACAGAAAATGCAGTAAAAGCTTTTGTGGATGAGCCAATTGCAAGAAGCGTATTGGATGTCATGGGCTTGTTATTTTCAAGATCGCGATAACCGAATCCTTCAGCCATAAGGACATCTCCATCCTTCACGATAGAAACAGCGACACCGGGCACGTTCCATTGTGATAATGTTGTATCTATGAATGTGCGAATGCTCTGCAACGTCTCCTGAAGATGTGCTGATTCCTGCTCCTTTTCTTCAATTGATTTTTTATGTAAAACGAAAGGAAGGGTAGAATTATTTTGTGTGAAATCACCTTCAATTGTGTTCATGTCTTCTGATAATGTGCCGTCAAATCGAGGATCACCAGGTACATCAACTATATCAAAACGAATAAGGTTATCTTCAATTGAAACAATGTTCAAGGGCAGGTCAATTGCCTGCTGTAAAGGGATATCGATCATCCCGTCGAGTGTCTTTTCATGTATGATAAAATCAACAATGATCTCCAATTCCTGTCCGGGTATTTTGATCGATCCTTCCCATGTGCCTTCATAGGAAGTGATCAGTTCCGCCTTCATTTCATTACGGCGTGACAGGTCCCCCTGCAAAAATTGAGTGATGAACAGTGCAAGTATTAAAACTAATATAATTTTCTTTTTCATAGATTCTCCTTTTATGCCATTATTTTTTTAATCCTAATTGAATTAGCACTCATACTTTCCACCGCCTGTGAAACCAGAACCACTGCTGCGGAAATTTTTTGACCCATGCTTCAAGTTTATGGGTGAATAACCGGGTGTATTCATTTACCGCATCATCAAAGGAAGTTGTTACTTTTGGATAAATGGGCTTTTCAAACTGTATTACGAAAGTGCCATTATGCAAGCGGTAGCAAACTGCAAAAACTACGGGAACATGATATTTTAAGGCGATCTTTGCAGTTCCAGGATTGGTGGATGCGGGCATTTCGAAGAACTGAGCCCTTACACCACTTTTTCCTGCGCTCTGATCACCGAGCATAAGTATTACTTTATTTTCTTTGATCGCAGTAACGATTCCCCGAAGAGCGATCTTCATTGGAATTAGATGTACAAAGTTTGATTCGCGCAGGTTATTCACAAAATCATCGAAGAAAGGATTTTTCTGTTTTTTTGCAATAGCATAAACTTTTTTTGTGAGATTCCCGAGAAGCTGCGCAGCCAGTTCCCAATTACCAAAATGTCCTGTAAAAACTATGCATCCTTTATTATGAGAAAGCGCTTCATTCAAATTCTCCAATCCGTTAAATCTTATGAATTGCTCAAATGTTTCCAGCCGCCTCGGAGAAAACCAGCAGAATTCTACAGCAACATAACCGAAGGAGATATTTATCTCCCGGGTCAGGTTATAGATATCTTTATCGGATTTTGAAGGGAATGCTTCTTTCAACTGTCTTTTTACAACAGCACATCGCACTTTGACTACATGAAAGTTTAGCAGCCCAAGTGTTCGACCAATACGGCGTGCAGCGTGAAGGGAGAAGAGATTTATTATCTGGAATAAAGTTCTGAAGAGTAGCGTTTCTATAAAGTAAACAAACATTACAGTAATTTTTTTAGATGATCTTTTGCGCTCATATCCATGAGAATAACATTCACACCTGCATCGGAGAACATGCTTTCTGCGAGTTTGTCAGGATAGGGGTCGGCAAAATAAACATTTTTTATCTCGGCATTAACGATCATTTTTGCACAGATGGAACATGGCTGATGTGTGCAGTATATAGTACCGCCTTTGACCGACACACCGTTAACCGCCGCCTGAATGATCGCATTCTGCTCAGCGTGTATTCCGCGGCATAATTCATGACGCTCACCGGCAGGCACATTCAATTTTTCTCTCAGGCAGCCAACATCTGCGCAGTGAGGAACTCTTTTCGGTGCTCCGTTGTATCCGGTAGAAAGTATCTGATTTTCGCGCACTATTATTGCACCAACTTTTCTTCGAAGGCAAGTAGAGCGAGAAGCAACGAGTTCTGCGATTTTCATAAAATATTCATTCCAAAGAGGTCGTTCGGTTTTCATTGGTCTCCTTTTAAATTGATTTTTTACCACAGAGATCATCCGTCTTCATTACATTACGCCGAGACAAGCAGAGAACACAGAGGGGAGTGATGAATGATTCATAAAATATTTATTTGTGCAACCGGCATCCTGAAGATTTTTCATATTTCTCTGTGCATTCCGTGGTTTGATCATTTTATTATATTCTTCTTTTAAAGAGATAATTCACTAATTACCATATCTGGGGAGAGATTCATCATACATTTGAAGTGGCTTTTTGGGCATTGCTTATTGCCATGAAGAGTGCACGGACTGCAATCAAGATCAAGAGTGAGCACTTTTGCATTTGGATTAAGAGGAGCAAAACCAAGTTTCGGATGTGTCGGTCCAAAAATTGCAATTTGAGGAACTTCGAAGGCAGCAGCAATGTGCATGGGTCCGCAATCTCCACTTATGAAGAGGTCTGAATGTTTAATTATTACTGCTGATTCTATCAAAGATATCCTGCCACAAAGATTTAGAATTTTGGTTTCTGATACAGCAGCAAGTTCCGTTGTCAAATTTTTCTCTTGCTCTGTTCCGAGGAGTACAATTTTGACATCGTGATTATCTAAAAGATTCCGAATTAACTTTTTATAATACTCGGTAGGATATTGCTTTGTATGCCATGAAGTGCCAGGTGAGATCGTTACAATTATTTTTTTATCAGACGATAGAAAAGATGCTGCTATAGCTTCTTCATTTTCCGGAAGAAAAAAGTCGAGCTTCTTTTCATCGAGCGAAAGAGCGAACTTCTCCAGCACCGAAGCATAGAGATCCACAGTAGAAGATATCGGTTTCAGTTCATGATCCTTCAGCAATTTTTTTCTATAGTTATGCTTCTTTTTATAAGTAAAAACTTTCCCCCGCACAAAGCGTTTGATCAGAGCAGAACGCAATTTGTCATGCAAATCTATGATGTGTGTGTAGTGCTCCTTTTGCAGACGAATTATAAGCTGAAGCATCGATTCATTCTCGGAATCAAAGCTGATGAGGGTGTCAATAAATGGATTATATTCCAGAAGAGGAGCAAACTGTTTTTTTGTAAGAAAGTGAATTTCGGCATTTTGGAAATGTGTGCAAAAAGTACGAATTATCGGAGTGGTGAGCAGCACATCTCCGAGAGAACTGAACCGAATAAAAAGCACTTTCATAGAGAAAAGTTTAATTTGCCCACCTCAACTCTTGTCAATCTTTGCACGTTGAAAATATTTTAGGGATACTCCGAAAATTTGGGCATACATTTTCTGTAGAGTCTTATGAATAAAGGGATAGCGTAATATTTAATTTTGAAAATTACTATTCGATTTCATTTTGGAAATCTTTCGGTAAAATAAAAAACAGCTGTCATTCCCGACCGTGCCCAACTTGATTGGGTATCGGGAATCCAGCTTTGATTAGTCGAGCTTATCACGTTTCTCGATTGCAATTTAATAAACCGTTAAAAAAGTTAGTGCTTGGGGTTGGGTTTTTATAATACAGCAACTAACCCGGCGAAATATCCGCCAGCTGGACACGCCCCGACAAGACGCCGTGACAAGCAGAGGAATTTTTCATTTTATAATTTTCAATAGAATTACCTTGTCACAAGTCGAAGAGCTTGTGATAAGTAATTTCCATTTTTCAACTTAAGACATGCTCTTCGACATGTCTCAAGTCTATATTTGCTTTATCCCAGCAAAAATAGATTCTTCACTTCATTTCATTCCGTTCGAGAATGACAACGTTTTTTGTGTAGAATTATCTTGCGTTCTCCGTTTCCCATTTTTGAGTGTTGCCGTATATCAAAGAAAATCAATTTGCTTGACAGGATGCAGAGTAAAAAATTAAGAGAAATTGAAGTTAATAAAATCAGGAGTTCTATGGAAAGTTCTCTTTTTACGTCTATTATTGTAATTTTAATAGTTATTTCTCAACAGAACAAGAAAAAGAAATTATTTCGATACTTTATAAGAAAAAAATCAAAGGACAGGTTACCAATGGATATATCTTTATTGAAAAATCTTACGGGCAGAGAGGTCAAAATTTATTATCTTTCAATTGATTCAATGTCGAGCACAGAAACGGGAATGATCAAATCGGTCAATGAAGACTGGTTACTACTAGAAAATAAGAAAGGAAAAGATATTCTCATAAGTAATGATAAGATAATCAAGATCAACACAAAATAACACATCATCATCTATAAGTCGGGGAATCCTCTTCCGTCTTCATTTCATTACGCCGTGACAGGCAAGAGGATGTGTCGAAACAAAAAACTAAAAAATAAAAAACAATTGTCACCCTGATCAGCCAGCTGGCGGAGAAGAGTCTATTCGTTCTAAACGGATTATAATCTAAATTTTGTTCCTCACAGCAAGAGTAAATAGATTCTTCGCTACATTTCATTCCGCTCAAGAATGACAATTTTATTAAAGGAAAAAAACTTGTCACTCTGAGCTTGCCTGTCACGGCGTCCTGTCTGGACGTAACGAAGTGAAGACTGAAGTGTAACGGAGACGGATCGAAGAATCTATTCGTTCTTGTCATGCATAATTAATGAATTTTTCACCCATTCACTGTTTTCACACATCCTGTCAACTTTGAGGATTAACCGTTGCGAAGGTCGGTGACCGCTCGCAAGGTTTTAGGGTTTATATTCGCTGAACATGTTCAGCTGCTACAAGATTATATTATAACAATTTCAGAAGATCATTTCTGCGAAATCTGAACAATCTCCGGTTTTACATTTTTATAACGGGGCATGCTAACGCCGATATTTGCATTGATATAGGTGGGATCGCATATTAGATATTTTTTCCCATTCACAAAAACATAATCTCCGGGCACATTATCAATCTTTACTGCGGTAGCAATATGCCCGGGATAATCCAAACCTATCACTTCAAGACCAAGAAGCTTTTTCACAAGATAGGCAAAAATAACAGATCTATCTTCGCAGTCACAATAGGGATAGTAAAGTGTTTCTTCAGCAAACAGACATTTCTCTTTGCCAAATTGCTGTTGATCGGTTTTATACTCAAAGGCAGTTTGGACAAAACGCAGCAGGATGTTAAGGGCTTCAGATTTTGTTTTCCCGGCCAGGATCGGTTTAAGTTGTTCGACCAGCGAAGCATAAGATTCATTCATCAGGGGGGTATTAAAATAAATCGGGTATGAAGTATGCGGATAGGTGTTAAGGAAGTTCACAATGTTTTTATTGTACGTATATTTGATCGTATAATTAGTTCCATTATAGGAAAATTTCACCTGCTTTGACACATCACCACACAGAGCAGGAAGCGTGTTCATGTTCAGCGAAATTATCTTGTTTGCATCGGGGTAATCGCCTTCGTAGGTGTACATGGAGCCGAGTTT
>MVCT01000087.1 GCA_002049945.1 Candidatus Cloacimonas sp. 4484_140 | reverse complement strand
AGGACCGTAATTTCTGTTTGGATCAACTCCATCAGGATAGTAATATCCACCCCATGTGATCTGCCCGTTTTCGTCATTATCACGAATATTTTTTCGCCATGACATATCTGTTTGGTCGATGACTATTTTGTGTCCATCCGGATTAACAAGCGGAACGAACCATATCTGAGCGTTGTCAATCCAGTATGTTACGTCAGGATCAATACCATAATTATCAACAAGGTAGTTCAGGATAAGCATTGTCATTTCCATGCTTATCGGCTCACGGGCATGATGTTCGCCGTCAAAGATGATGTTCGGCTCGTCCTCATTGGAGATGACATTATCAGACAATTTCACGCACCATATATCGTGCTGATAGTCATTATAGTTTGAATTTCCCGCTGCCGCATATTCTTTGCCGCGGGACTCACCAATAGTAGTAACATTAATAATGTCGGAATGATTGAATGCAAGCTGTAGGAGTTCAGTTTTCATGTCATCATAGGAGCGGTAGCCATAGATATCTTTTGCACGGGTGACGAGATTTTCTTTCATTTTGGATTCTGAATCCACAATAGTAAAGTCGTAACCAAGCTGATAGATTTCCGTCAGTTTTTCCTCGTGAATGAAAATATCAATATACTTATCAGGATAATATGAAGCAATATCATAATTATTCTCCATGAAGTATGCGGCTGTTGCCCTACTTGGATTATCAATGCGGATAATGACCTTTTCTGCGAGAAGTGGCACTGAAACGAGGAGCACAAAAACTAAGAGTGTAAAAATTGTTTTTTTCATATCTATATCTCCGATAACAAATTTTCTTTTAATAAGTTATGAGCAAATTTTGCATTGGCAATTTATTGTCAAATTTTTTTGAATAAACTTTCAAGGAGTTTCAGTTGACAAAAATTTTGCAAAATTATCTTTCTATGCTAATGAAAAAGAAAGCATTGGTAACCGGAGCTAACGGATTTGTAGGAAGCAACCTTGTACGGGCTTTGCTGAAAAAGGGTTATGATGTTACCTGTATGGTGAGAAGCGTCTCCAACCTTAGCTCCCTGGAAAACCTGCCGGTATCCTTCAAGTATGCAGATTATCGGTCAATACCTTCACTGCAGGAAGCATGTAAGGAGCAGGATATAGTTTTTCATATTGCGGCAAAAGTTCGGGAGATAAATGAAAAACGCTACTTTGATGCAAATGTGGAAGTAACCAGAAATTTGCTTGAAGCGATAAAGGGCAATAATATTGAAAAATTCGTTTTTCTTAGCACTCAAGCTGCTGCCGGACCTGCTGACGGGCTTTCCCCTAAAACGGAAACCTGCACCTGTAATCCGTTATCCTACTACGGAAAGAGTAAACTCGAAGCCGAAAGAGTGGTTCGTGAAGAGTGCCCGGTTCCGTGGGTCATTATTCGTCCCCCCAGCGTGTACGGACCTTATGATAAAGACTTTTTGCAGTATTTTAAGCTGGTGGAGAAACACCTGGCGCCTTTAGCAGGATTCAAGAAAAAATATCTCAGTCTTGTGTATGTGGAAGATCTTGTGCAGATGATCATACTAACTGCTGATAATGAGCGCGCAAATAATGAAATATTTTTTACAGGCGACGGGAATGTATATTTGCTCGAGGATTTTATCGATGCGGTCAAAAAAGCAATGAACAAAAAGGCGATCAAACTGCATATCCCCATATTTTTGAGCTATATTCTTGCTGCGTTTAACGAGTGCATGAAGTATTTTACAAAGAAACAGGCAACAATAAATTTGCAGAAGGTCAAAGAGATGCAGCAGTGCTACTGGTTGTGCAGTATTGAAAAGGCACAAAATATACTCAATTACAAACCTCATTATTCTTTACAAGAGGGAGTGAACAAAACCTATCAATGGTATAAGGAACATCAATGGCTATGAGAAAATATTTTTTAATTTTATTATTACTTTTCTGTGCAAGTACGCTTAACGCTCAGCAAGTCGATTCTTTAGAAGTAAAACAAATCTATCAACCTGACTCACTTCTTGTAGATTCACTCAGAACAGAGCTTACAGAGGCGGTGGAAGATACACACATTGTGGTCATGCCCATTGAAGATCTGGAAGAATACATTGTCTCTCTGCAGGACACTTTTTTTTCTTATGATGCAAAATCCTTTGGAACTGATGAGTATTATACTTTTGGAAATTCACACTATATCGTGCCTGCTCACAAGGGTTCGATAGGAATATTTGGCTCCAGATTTGATAATTACATGCAGCCCAAGGATCTGTTTTATCCATTGATGAATTATTATGTAATGAACAGCCAGGATGGCACTTATAATTTTACGCCCTTGCAGAATGCCTTCAGGGCGCTTCTTACCGATGTGCAGTATTCAAATGGGGATTTCAATAATGAGAGTAAGAGCATTGGTTTTTTGAAGAACGAGTTTCTGAACTTTATTGACTTTCAACTCTACGCTCATAGCGGAGAGCACACAAGTCCATGGTGGCACAAATGTTACTTTGATAATTTTGTGTTCCAGTTACAGAAAAAGTTGCTGACCAGCTCGTTTACTTCGCATCGATTTAACTATAATTTTATAAAACTTTTTTCCGCAAAAGAAACCTATAATGTGTTCAATCCAAACTATGGAATTTCTGCTGATGAGCAGTATCTTCAGAAAAATGAAACAATACTAAATCTTTTTGATGCATTTTTCTTTGATAATGTCATACATTTCTCTTATCTGAACCAATTCGGCGAAGAGCGCATTTATGATAAAACCACTCATAAGGCAAGGAACACAATTGTCCGCCACCAGTTCAATCTTGGTTTCGATCTTCCTCTCGAGGAATATGCCACAAACATTTTACTCCGTGCTGATCTTCAGGATATTGATCACTTTTACTGGAAGGGGTATCTGCACGATTATCTCATTCGTGTTTCTATTAATTCTCCCGGTATTTTTGCGGATTTCTATTCGATGAAAATTATCAATGATGTGATCTTTTCAGAAAAACCGGATACGATCTTCATTATGCCGGAGCTTGTTTTTGAAATTCCACTCACCGAATCTATAAATTCTGAGTTGTCTGTAGGAGCGCGAAGAAAAGAGAAGAATTTTTACTACGATGGAATTTATGCTCTCGATAACAAGACAAAGGTAATTTTCAGTAGTGCAGAAATTTTTTACTCAAATAATAATACCCAAATTTCACTGAGTACTTTTTATGATGAAATCCGAAGGGATGGTCAGTGGGTTTGGCTACCCGGCGAAGATTCAACTTGCTATGAGCAACTCGATGATTACAAGCTGTTCGGGGCAGATATTGATGCTGAATTACATTCATCAATTTTAGGAGTAGATAACACCTATCGCATAGTAGCCACCTATACACATTGCCCGGATGATTTTGTAAATTATCCATCCTACAAAGCAAAATTCCGATTGGAAAACAGAAAGCATCTACCTCATATGAATTTTATATTCCTTAATGCTGAAGCATCCTATCTTGAGAATTTTTTCAATATAAGAAAGGATAAGGTTGCTCATCAGCTTTTTGTTTCTGCAGAAGCCGGTGTGAGCATCAAGCGCTTTTTGATCTATCTTAAATTAACAAACATATTCGATATTCTTGACTCAAATTATTTCATGTACAAGCTAAATGAAGTGAATCCATTTGGCGTCGCTTTTGGCGTGCAATGGAATTTTATTAATTAAATGGAGCGTCTATGGAATGTAAGAAAAGTCAAAATATGAACATGTGCAATTGCACCTATCCATGTGACAAAAAAGGCATGTGCTGTGAGTGCATAGCATATCACAGAAAAAGGGGAGAGCTCCCTGCCTGTTATTTTACTGAAGCTCAGGAAAAGACCTATGATCGAAGTATTGAATATTTTATTCAAGTAAACACACGGTAATGAAAAAAAGGAGGCATCTCATGCAAAAAATTACCATTTCTTTGATTGGAATACTGCTGCTATTGGTAGTATTTCTTAATGCAGCCGATATTATGCAACCCGGTACAAATCAACCGCAGCCGGTACAAAATTATGACATATCCGCGATGAAGACGTACAAAGGGGCGCACAGGTATAACTGGCCTGTTCCGGATTATGATTTCGTTGTTGATCCAAACGCTATAATGACATCTTATTATGATTATATGCCGGGAAGTTATACTAGTTATCCTATTGTTCATCAAACAGAATACGGTTCAGGAACATATCTCGGCTTCTTTGGAAGGGCATCTACCACAGCAAATAGACGGCAGTACTATGCTTATTACAATGATTCGGGTTCTTTGGATGCTTGGGGAACGATCTCAACCTATGATTACTGGCAGGGTTATGGAAGTGTTGTTGTTCATCCTGCGTCTGGAAACTGCTTCACTATCTGGCACGAGGATTTCGGTACAGACCCCAAACTTCCATTCACATATGATGATTATCACCTGCTTTCCATTCCTGGTTTCTGGGCTACACCGATCATATTCTACAACACTCCGCCCAATCAATATTGCTGGCCCTATCTCTACTTAGGATCTTCCCCTGATGGTGCTAATTACAAGAGAGTGTATCAGATTTCCAATAATGCAGCTGAGAATTCTGCTGGATATCCCTGTGAAGATGTGCGTATTCTCTATGCAGATATTGAGAATTCCGAATGGGTTAACTTTTCTACGATCATGAATACTGCGAATTGGGAAGAAGTTACTGTTTTCACAGACTGGCGTGAAAAATCCTGCCGTCCCTTCCAATCCTTTGCTGTTGATCCTAATTTGCCAGGGCATGTGGCATTCATTGGTTATGCAGCATGGCTGGAGGGAGATCTTGGAGATATGCCTGTAGAAGAAGGAGCATTCATGTGGGAGTCCTTTGATTATGGAGAGACCTGGGATTATGCAAACCTGCACTCAGATGGTCCTACCGATTATTTCTACACAGTGGCTAATCTACCACAATTTCCCAATACTTCAGGTGCAGTGCTTCCAGAGCTGGAAGTTGATGCAATTGCTTACCATAGCACAGCGACCTTTGATGGTGATGGGAATCTCCATTGGCCCTATATGCAGTCCTATGGCTTCACTGAAGATGGCTCGAGCTATTATTTCAATCATTTCCTTCCTCAAGCGGAACTTGTATGGGATGGCATTGATTTCCAATATAGAAATGTGCCGGAATTTCCATGGATGGATACAGGTGGTTCGGGCTATGATGTGCCCTGGGGCATCGAAGGGGATGATACTTTGTATGTCTATTCGGTAGGTTTCAGTAAATATCCTGGGGATGCAAATATCTTCCACGAGAATGCTCAAAGGCAGGCAATAAATATTGATAATAATTGGATGCTTCAGCTCTGGGCAGATGGAACCTATGTCCAGCTTGCGGAAGATGGTGATCCTGCGTACCAGGCATATGCCGAACATCCGATTCTTTATCTTTCTGCTTCTATAGATAATGGTATAATTTGGTCAGAACCTATCGAACTTACAGATATTTACAATCCCAAATTTGACTTCTCAGATCAGATAACAGTGTATCCCTATGTTTCTCATCATATAAAAGATATTGGTGATAATTGGGGAGAAGTTACACTTTTCTATCTTGATGATAACTCATTTGGTTCTACAGTTCAGGGGTATGGTGCCAATACCGGTGGTCAAATTACGGAATGTGTCATTCAGGTGGATTTTAATCTTGTAAGCGTGGATGATGAGCCTGTTGTAAATACTATTAAGTTGAACAATTTTCCCAATCCCTTTGCCGGCTCAACGAAGATTTCCTTCAGCAGCAAGAAAGTTCTGGATCAAGCA
>MVCT01000086.1 GCA_002049945.1 Candidatus Cloacimonas sp. 4484_140 | reverse complement strand
CTCATTCTTTCCGGCAAATCCATGATAGTCAGAACCGCCAGTAACAAGAAGTCCGTAGCGCTCAGCAAGTTCGAGGTAGTTTTTTCTTTGATACAAACTATGCAACGGATAAAATATTTCAAGACCATTCAAACCAAAATCAACTAGATCGGGAATAATAAAATCATTTTTGATGACTCCGGGATGTGCAAGTATCGAAACGCCGCCGGCTTCCTTGATGATCTTGATCACCTCTTCCGGAGGGTAAGTGGGCTTGCGTACATAAGCCGGTCTATCATTACCAATATAGTGCCAGAACGCCTCTTCATAAGTTGAATAATCTTTTTCCACCATTGCAGTTGCTATATGAGGACGGCCAACAACTTTTTTATTTTCGACGTGCTCGAATACATCTTTGATTTTCAGGTTCATGCCGTATTCCTCTAACTTATCGAGAATTTTCTGAGCGCGCAAGATGCGTCCCTTTTGCAAATATTTCAACATATTCAGAAGCTGTCGATTATGAATATCCACAAAATAAGCAAGAATGTGCACATCGAAAGATTGGTAGTATGTACTGATCTCAACTCCTGGAACGAGCTCAAGACCGAGATGCCTCGCCAATCTTTTGCCGGCTTTGTAGCCGTCAAGAGTATCATGGTCGGTGATAGAGATGACATCAAAACCCATTTCTTTAGTTTCTCTGATTATATCTTTGGGATGTCTTGTGCCGTCTGAAAAATTCGAATGTATGTGTAAATCAATTTTCTTCATTATTTTCTTGTTCCTTTGCTGCGTTTTCCCCTGCTACATATCCGGTTGAAAATGCTGCCTGCAGATTGTATCCCCCGGTGTCTCCATCGATGTTCAACACTTCACCTGCAAAGTACAGATTTTTGATTTTTTTGGATTCCATTGTTCTGGGATCGATATGTGAAAGCTCCACTCCGCCGGATGTAACGATGGCTTCATCGAAGGATCTGGTGCCCGTGATCGTAAAAGTAAGGTCTTTCAAATTTTTAACAATGGTTTCACGTTGCTCTTTTGTGATATTTGCAATTTTAGTATCTTCCGATATTCTAGTTCTATTAATAAAATACGTTATCATCTTTTCCGGAAGTAATTCCTTCAGCATATTTTTGAAGGATAATTTACCATTACTATTTATATCTCTCAGTATTCTCTCATGTACTTTCTGCCCATCAAGTGCCGGCTTAAGGTCAATATGCAATGTCAGGTAATCTTCCTGAACTTCTTCTTTCACCTCTGTACTTAAACGAAGTATCACAGAACCATCAGCGCCCCATTCCGTGAAATAGAATTCACCAAAAGCTTCTGACAGAACTTCATCCTCTCCAGTGACAGTGGCTTTTACATTTTTTAATTTTAAGCCATTCAATCTTGGATCCATATCGAGCAGGTTAAAAGGAACTAATCCCGGATAAAGGTCGGTTACTTTGTGTCCTGTGACACGAGCAAGCTGATATCCATCTCCGGAAGAGCCGGTTTTTGAATAGGAATTCCCACCTGTAGCGACAATGACAGCATCGCAAAGGACAGTTCCATTTTCATGTACGACACCGCCAATAATATTCTGATAATGCAGCAGCTCTTTTACCGGAGATTCCAGCTCGATACGAACTCCCAGTTTCTTTAGATAGCTTACAAAAACATCTACAACGCTCCATGAATTATCGGAATCAGGATAGATGCGTCCACCGGAAAGCTCTTTCAAAACGAGACCGCGATTCTGAAGAAATTCCATCAATTCTTTATTAAAAAATGTATTGAAGGCATTAATAAGGAATTTACCGTTCTCTCCATATTTCTCAATAAATGTCATTATCTGAGGTTCGGTGTTTGTTATATTACATTTGCCTTTGCCTGTAAGTGAAAGTTTTAGTCCGAGCTTGTTCATCTTCTCAAGAAGTGTTACTTCAGCTCCGCATTCAGCAGCTCTGCACGCCGCCATCATGCCGGCAGGTCCTCCTCCGATTACTACGACTCTCTTCATAATAACTACTTCACCGCACTAACAGTGCTTACAAAAATCATTATAAAATGTGAAAAATTAAAACTTATCTACAAGTTCAGTTAGTGAATCTACTGCGGATATATAGGATTCAAAAAAGGTTACGAATTCTTCGCTCTTAAGTTTCAGATAACGGTTCTTTATTTTGTAGGCAGACTCAAAGGATGACAGATCGACCTCACATACTTCTGATGTTCTTCTTATAACATCTAATGCATTTATGGGAATTTCCGAACCTTTAAAAAACAGAATCCCTTTCAGAACTGGAATGAGTGCGGAAAAGGAGTTCACGACAAGTGCATTCAATACATTTTTTTTATCGATGTTCTCAAGAAATGATGCACGAAGTAGAAGCAATTTTCCTTTTAGTTCACGCTCTGCCTGAAGTCGAATGTGTTCCGGTTCGATCGAGATGTCTTCAAAAAGGTCATCTCCTTTGAGCGTAAGATGAGAACTTTTTATTGCAAGAAATTCAATGGGAAATGAATCCAGCGAATTCATTATGTATTCTTTAGTGATAAAGAGTGGTGCAGTTACATTTTTCTTGCGAAGCGTTTTTATGCAGCTCCTGGCTTTAATGAGATTTTGAATCGAGATATCATCAAGAATGACAGCTACATTGATGTCTGAATATTTCTCATTAAAATCATCGGTGGTCGCACTTCCGTATATGTAAATCGAGTGCAGAGAATCTTTGAAAGTATCTGTGTAACAATCGAGTATCTCTGCATATATTGTTTCAGTATTTTTAGGCATATTTATCCTTATTTTTTGTTATTCTGGGATTCGATGAAAGCGGTGGCACAGGCACGTGCAAGGTTGCGGATGCGTTTGATGTACAGCACTCTTTCCGAAACACTGATCGCACCACGCGCATCGAGCAAATTGAATATATGCGAACATTTGAGCACATAATCATAGGCAGGATATACAAGACCGAATTCCACCTGTATGAAAGCCTCTTTTTCACAGCGGTCAAACTCACCGAAAAGCAACTCAACATTAGCAGTTTTGAAATTAAATTCGCAGAATTGCTTTTCGCTTGCCATATAAACATCTTCATAGTTCATGGTATCATTCAATTTGATATCCTTGAAATGATCGACCTGCTGAATGTACATAGCGATCCGCTCCAAACCGTAGGTGAGTTCTACAGGTACGGATTTCAGTTCGTATCCTGCTATCTGCTGGAAATATGTAAACTGCGAAATTTCCATGCCGTCGAGCCATACTTCCCAGCCCAGTCCTGCTGCACCGAGAGTTGGTGATTCCCAATCATCTTCAACAAAACGTACATCGTGTTCCTTTATAGGAGTACCAATTGCTTCAAGACTCTTCAGATACAACTCCTGAATATCGTCAGGTGAAGGTTTGATGATGACCTGAAATTGGTAATAATGCTGCAATCGGTTGGGATTATCACCATAACGCCCATCCTTCGGGCGCCTCGAGGGCTGAGTATAGGCGATCCGTTCATCTTTATTGGAAAGAGATCCGAAAAAGGTAGCAGGGTGAAAAGTGCCGGCACCCATTTCTACATCATAGGGCTGGCGTATTATGCATCCCTGTGAATCCCAAAATTTTTGTAGATGGAATATTATCTGCTGAAAAGTTAATGCTTTATTCATCGTAGAAGGGATCATGTTTTGTTTCTTCGATAAGTTTGCTTACCATCTTGATCTTATCCTTCAAGCGCTCCTGCATGAAATAATCGGAAGTCAATGTATTTGCCTTCTCGTAATATGCCTTTGCAGAAGTAAAATAGGCATTTGATTTCTTTTTATTTTCTATACGCAGTTTGTTATATTTATCATATTCTGCGCTGAATTCCGGGTTCTTTGCTTTTTCATCATAATCGATATAGAGCTGATAGTGCTGGTATCCACGCTCATTATCGATCTCACCAAGAATGAGATAGGGTTCGGGAAGTCCTGGCGCGATCTCTGCTGATTTTTGTGCAAACTGAATTGCTTTATCATACTCCTTCATCTGGCGGTAAACATCAGCAATTCGGTTATACCCGATCTCAGAATCAGGCATGAGTTTGATATATTTGTTCAATGCTTCGAGGGCTTCTGTGAAATCCTGTTGAGCGACATAAATGGCAGCAAGATTTAGGTAAGGAGCAGTGGAATTGGGATTTTTCTCGATAATCTCAATGTTCTGCTGAATAGCTTCATCAATCCTGCCGGTTTTTTGGTACGCAATAGCCAATTTTTTTAGAATATCACTATCCTCTACACCTGCATCGATCACTGCGCAAAGGTGAGCGATCGCATCATCATAAAAACCTTCTTCAAAATAGAGAATTCCAAGTGATTTATGAACCTCGAAACAATCAGGATCAATATCAAGTGCGAGATTGTATGCGTCAACCGCATCGTCAAAATTGTCGGTTATTTGACAGATATCACCAATACAGATTATATATTCGATGTTTCCTTCTTCAAGTTCTGCAAGTTGTTGGTAGGTCTCTGATGCGAGCTCATAATCCTCGATCATTTTATATGACCAAGCAAGTCCTTCAAGAGCGATGATGTAATCCGGATCGATCTCGAGTGCTTTGTCATAATATTCGATCGCAGTGGTGTAATCTCGTTCCAGTGCACTGATATAAGCAAGATAGAGATATGCTTCCTTTTCGTTTGGATTGAGCTCCAGCACATTTTTAAACGCCTTTTTCGCATCCGGATATTGCTCTGAATTAAAGAAATTCATAGCGATTTCCATAGCTTTGGTTTCTGCAGAACCGCACATTTCAATAGCCATATCAATAACTTTTTGAGCAGCTTTCATACGCTCTTCTTTTTTCTTTTCTACCTGCATCTGCTCATATTTGATCTCATTTGTTTCCACATCAAATATGAATACGATGAGATTATAGAGAGTTGATTCTATCTGGGAAATATTTCCCCAGATATTGATCTGGGAATCGACCTTTTGTGCCAGATCGGTAACAACGGCTTGGTCAAGTTCTTCGATCTTAATTTTTCCAAGCGCCTTATCAACGTCTGTTTCAGAGATCATAATGATTCCCGGATTTTCTTTTCCTACTTCCTGAAAATCACGGGGGAGATACTTGTTGCACATGGTGCGGCTATCGAGATCGTTGTAATGAAAGCCCCACACCGCAACACGGACTCCTTCTTCGGGTTCATTTTTGTTGGCAACTGCTGCCGATGAACAGAAAAGGAGCTGAAGTGTGATGGAAAATACAATTACAGATAAGATGACTTTTTTTATTTTCACCTTTCCTCCTGACATGTATATATTTTATTTATTATAATTATAAAAATATTTGTTTAAGATTTGGAAGGGACAAATTTTTAATCAAGTAATTTATGATTTTGTTGAGATTTCTGATAATTTACTATTATAATCTCTTACAAATTTATACAAAAAAATTAGTTTGATTACAGCCCTTAAAATACATAAGACAATGTTAAATTGGCAATTAGTAATTTAATTCCAATATCACCAGTAATTCGAAAATACGAATTATTCCCTATCTTAAAACTATAACCCATGCCCAATGAAATATTAGGGCATATTGAAGGTTTGAATCCACCTGATGAACTTTCTCCACCAGGACCTAAGGTTAAATCGCCAATATAACCATAATCGATACCTAACTTCCAAAATCCAAACCATCCAACTCTTTCTGTATTTTTAAATTTTGTTTTTTTCAAGTATATTCCGATAGCAGTTATTGTTCCGAGAGTATTAGCGTGTATCGTTACAAACTCTTCTGATGTGTAGGTCGAGTCATATATTATCCACCCGTATCCAAATTGTATGCCGGG
>MVCT01000085.1 GCA_002049945.1 Candidatus Cloacimonas sp. 4484_140 | reverse complement strand
ATCCTTGTCAAATTTTTCAATTGTTGATTTTGGAGTTGATCGTTATAGAATGTATAGAGTGAAATTCTTGACACTGTATGGCACTAAAAAAAAAGAGAGATACATCCTCGTTTCTCAGGATGATTTTTTTAGGAGGATACATGTCAATATCAGTTGCTCCCGATGGTACTGAATATTCATTTCCAACTCAGGAAGAGGACAAGAAGGAATTCGAGATCCTCAAGACTATTTCAGAAAAAGAGAGAAAAAAGGGTAGGAAGATCGTTGTTGTGCAGGGATTGGGTTTCGTTGGATCCGTTATGGCTGCAGTGGTTGCAGATGCTGAAGATAAGAATGGAGAGCCCATGTATTTAATGATCTTGTTTCACGACGGTCGTATTGGAAAATTCCTGTCATCAATAGTGGCAAACCGCCAGTGAATGCAGATGATCCTGAAATTCCGGAAATTTTTCCCCGTTGTGTAAACGAGAAGAAAACCCTTCGTGTTACATGGCATCCCGGAGTGTTTACTTTTGCAGATATTGTTGTAGTAGATATTCAACTGGATGCGCAAGGATATTGTGACCTTAATGCTTTTAAGGAAGGGATGAGAACAATTGGAAGAAGCATAAAGCCCGAGTGTTTGATCCTTATTGAGACCACTGTTCCCCCAGGCACTTCAGAAAAAATAGTTAAGCCCGTGATTGAAGAAGAATTCACAAAGAGAGGAATTGATGTAGAAAAATTTACTCCTCTTATAGCTCATTCCTATGAGCGTGTGATGCCCGGTTCAAAATATGTGAGCTCTATTAGAAATTTCTGGAGAACTTTTTCCGGCATTAATGAGAAAGCTGCCGATCTTGCTGAAGAGTTCCTTACAAATGTACTGGATACCGAACGTTATCCTCTTTGTAGATTGGGTCATACCAATGCTTCCGAAATGGCAAAAGTGCTTGAAAATTCATATCGAGCTACAAATATTGCTTTGATGTTCGAGTGGGCGAAACTCGCTGAAAATATTGGAGTTAATCTATTTGATGTGATAAAATCAATAAAAGTTCGTGAGGGTACTCACGATAACATGTTGCGTCCAAGTTTGGGTGTAGGCGGTTATTGCCTAACTAAGGATCCAGTGCTTGCCAACTGGGCTGCTGAAGCGCTTTTTGGTTTGGAGAATAAACTTCCAATGGCTGTAAGTGCCGTAAATATAAATGATCTTATGCCATTACATACGATCGAGATAATTGAGGATGCCTGTCCTTCTCTCCAAGATAAACGTATTGCGATACTTGGCGTTTCATACCTGCAGAATGTGGCTGATACAAGGCATTCTCCCACAAAACTACTGTGGGAAAACCTCATGGAAAAGGATGCCATTATTTCCGTACATGATCCACTCGTTGAAGTGTGGCCCGAGCTTGGAGATATGAGAATTGAAAAGGATTTGAGCAAAACCCTTTTTGATGCAGAGATCGTTGTGTTTGCAGTTGGGCATAAACTATATAAAGCACTTTCACCTGAAGATGTTGTTCAGATGTGCGGAAAAAAATCGCTGATCGTTGACTGCTCTAACTTCTTAACTGATGAAAAGATCATGAAATATCTTAAGCTTGGCTGTAATGTGATTGGCGTTGGTAGGGGACACATTAAACAGCTTAAAAAGAAAATAAAAAAATAATTTTCGGATAAAGCAATGGCAGAAACTCATCGAATAACAAGGCATCCTATTCTTGAAGTAAAAGATGGAAAGGCAATTCCATTTTATTGGAACGATCAAAAGCTGTATGCTCAGGAAGGTGAAATGATTTCTTCTGCATTGTTTGCTTATGGGATACACGTTTTTGGTCATCATGTGAAAGATAACAGCCCTCAGGGCATTTTTTGTGCAAATGGTCAATGTGCTCAGTGCACAGTGATCGCAAACGGGATACCTGTGAAATCCTGTATGACTCCTGTGACAGAAAACATGATTATTCAAAGCTGTGATGGACTTCCTGAATTGCCGGAAGTACAAGAAAGCCCTTCTTTTGATCCAATAGAGGAATATGAAACCGATGTTTTTATAATTGGTGGAGGACCGTCTGGATTATCTGCTGCAATTGAACTTTCCAAACATAACGTGCCGCTCATTCTGGTTGATGACAAATCGGAGTTAGGCGGAAAATTGGTGCTTCAAACACATAAATTTTTTGGCTCGATCAAAGACTGTTATGCAGGTACAAGAGGAATTGATATTGCTAAAATATTATCCGATGAGCTTATGAAATATAATACTGCAACTGTGTGGACAAACAGTACTGCCATTTATGTTTTCAGTGATAAAAAAGTTGGAATTCTCAAAAACGATTCTTACCTACTGATCAAACCAAAAATTTTGTTAAATGCTGCTGGAGCAAGAGAAAAGATGCTGGTTTTTCCCGGTAACACACTACCTGGTGTGTATGGTGCGGGAGCATTTCAGACACTTGTCAATAGAGATATGGTAATTCCCTCTAAAAGAATATTCATTATTGGCGGTGGGAATGTTGGACTGATTGCCGGTTATCATGCTTTGCAGGCAGGAATCCAAGTAGTAGGACTTGCAGAAGCCCTTCCTGAATGCGGTGGTTATAAGGTTCATAAAGACAAGCTTCAACGCCTGGGTGTGCCGATTTATACTTCTCATACAATTCTTTCTGCGAATGGGAAGGATGAAGTTGAGTCTATTACCATTGCTGAGGTTGACGAGCATTTCAATCCGATTCTGAACACTGAGAAAACCATTGCTTGCGATACGATCCTTATCGCAGTGGGACTTAATCCAATCGATGAATTCCATCAAGAAGCTGAAGAAGCTGGAATGACAGTTTTTTCAACAGGGGATGCTGATGAGATCGCAGAAGCTTCATCAGCGATGTTTAATGGAAAAATAACCGGCATCAAAATAGCGAAAGCCCTGAATATATCGTCAGAGAAAATTCCAGAGGAGTGGAGTAAGAAAGCTGAAGTTTTGAAGAGTCCACCTCAAAGAACTTTACCATATAAATTGCCCGAATTAGAGCAAGGTGTATTTCCGGTATTTCATTGTGTTCAGGAGATTCCGTGCAATCCCTGCACATCAGTCTGTCCGCTTGACCAGATAAAGATTGAAGATGACTCTTTACTCGGACTTCCATTTTTCGAGGGCAAATGTACAGGTTGTATGCAATGCCTTAACGTATGCCCTGCCCTTGCGATAACGCTGGTAGATTATAGGAAGGATTCGCATTTTCCAACTGTTTCAATCCCTTATGAAGTTGGGAATCATCCAATCGAATCCGGGCAACAAATTCATGTTGTTGATATCGATGGTGACCTTCTTGAGGAACTCCTCGTGGTTAATGTCCGCGATACAAAAACGAAAACACAGATCATACAGGTGAAAGCTCCTTCACATATTGCAAAAAAGATCGCAGGTGTTCGTATTCAGGAGCTCGCAGTTTCCGAAGTATTGGAGAGTCCACTTCTGGATACAATTGATGATAATGTCATTGTATGTCGATGTGAACGAGTTACCGCTGGTGAGATCCGCAAGTGGATACGAAGAGGTGTCACTGATATGAATCAGCTCAAGCAGCTTACACGAGCTGGTATGGGCGCATGCGGAGGAAAGACTTGCGAAACTCTCATTTTACGAATTTATCAGGAAGAAGGATATGCGCTGCAAGATATTACCTTAAACACACGTCGTCCTTTATATATAGAAGTTCCACTTGAAATCCTTTCTATAATGAAGGAGAAGTAGGATCATATGAATAAGAATTTTGATATCATTATTATAGGAGCAGGTTCTGTAGGGGTTCCGATCGCTTTATATCTTGCTGAAGAGAAATTTTCTGTACTGGTCATCGAAAGTCTTGCCTCACCGGGACAAGGTCAGAATAAAAAAGCAATTGGAGGTATTCGTGCAACTCATTCCGATAAGGCAAAGATTCATATTTCGTTAGAAGCAATAGATGTATTCTCTACCTGGAAGGAAAAATGTGGCGACGATATCGAATGGCGGTCCAACGGCTACTCCTTTCCCGCATATACTGATGAACATGAAAAAATGCTCAAGGATTTGTTGAAGATTCAAAAAAGTTATGGATTGAACATTGATTGGATATCACCTGATGATTTTCTGAAAGTAGCTCCTGGAGTGTCTCCAAGGGATTTGAGAGGTTCGACTCTCTCTCCTGAGGACGGCAGCGCTTCTCCGTATCTGGCGCTTAATTATTTTTATTTTAAAAGTATGGAATACGGCGCATCCTATGTATTCAATGAGGAAGTGATCGGGATTAAAAAAAAGAGCAACGAATTTTTAATTCACACGAATAAAGGAAATTCCTTTTCAACACAGAATGTCATAAATGCTGCTGGTAATGATGCAAAACAGATAGGGGATTTGCTAGGTTTGGATATACCTGTAGTACCTGATAGTCATGAAGGTGGTATAACTGATGCGGTTCAGCACTTTTTTAACCCAATGATCGTTGACCTCCGACCTGCTGAGAATTCTAAAAATTATTATTTCTATCAACGACCTGAAGGACAGGTTATTTTCTGCATAACTCCGGAACCTCCAATTGTCGGCACAGACAGCAGGGCGACATCTGTTTTTCTTCCTCAAGTAACACAAAGAATGCTGGAACTTTTTCCTCGTTTGAAGAATTTAAAAGTACGCAGAACCTGGCGTGGACAATATCCTGCAACACCTGATGGTTTTCCCATACTTGGAGAGACCGAACTGGATGGCTTTTACCTCGCTGTTGGTATGTGCGGACAAGGATTTATGCTTGGTCCTGGAATTGGCAAATTGTTTGCCCGTTTGTTCTCAAATTCCCTTTCAGATGACGACATGGATAATTTGAAATCTTTGAGTTTATATAGGAATTTTGGGTCTGAAGAAAAGTTCAAATAATTCAATTTTTTATTGCAAATTTAATACCCAAAATCCTTTAAGCAAATGAGGGTTTTTCTCCTAAGTTACTGCTATATAAGAAGTTCTATTTCGATAAGAGAAAAAATTATTATGCACCTCACGCAAATTTAGCAAAAACTCATAACTTGCATAATAGAAGCCGATTAACAGTTTGAGGTTGATGAAAACGCGAGTTATCCACAAGTTGTGCACAGGGAAATCAGCGGATAACAGCCAGCTTAATTGTCGCTATCGTGTCACCTGCTTTGAGTAGACAAAAATAGATGCCTGAAGAGACATTTGGGGGAGTATAAGTCACCTCGATCGTTTGCTCTATTGTGTTGTCAATTGTTATCTTATCAACAAGCTCACCGGCGAGATTAAAAATATAGATGGCAGAGTCAGTTAGCTCCTCATTTGAGATGAGGAATTTCCCAATATTATCCTCATTTACAATATAAGGATTTGGATAATATTTGAATATGTTGTCAGTAGATATAAAATATGAGATTGTATCAGAAGATGTGTTCCCGAACTCATCGGTTGCCTGCAGTTTGAATTCATAGTTACCTGTTTCAAACTGAGAAGAATAACTTGTCGCATGAGTGATCGATGAATCCTGAATCTGGATGAAGCTTGTATCCGGACTTTGTTTGTAATATAGTTTATAAAACAAATCGGTAGTAGCGACAACTTCCCATGAAAAATTTACCATTTCACTTACTGACGCAACTACAAATTCATTTATGTCGGGACTATCAGAAAAATTACCCATATAGTAGCTGAGGAACCTATCCCACTCTGTAAGACCGGTGAAATCTAAGATGTAATAAAGTTCCCAATTGAAGTAATACTTATTAGGAGGAAAATAAACACTCATCCTCCCCAGTTCGGGATAAAGGACATCATGGTAGAGAGCGCTGAATGCAATAGTCATAGAATCTACTAATGCAGCGATATCTTCTGCTGCTGTTTGCACATTTTTATCAATAAAGGAAACTTCATTAAAGAATTCCCAAACATCAATATTCTCTCCGCTGATTAGAAGACAATTGCTGTGTGCATCGTGGTAGATGGCGCTATAAATAGTATCTGAGTATGTTCGCGTAAATTCGTTAAGTTTGTTTAAGTAAGATGAATAACTGCTCAGTTCAATAGCTGAAAAAGAAACTGTCGATCCATACTGGCAGTTCGTTGTATAGGAATTAATATATCGAAACACAAGTTCGTTTGAGAGTTCAGTCGGAGTACAAGATGGATTGCCAGATATATAGTTAAAGAGACCATACTGAGAACACGCAGTTCCGGATTCCGCACCGTAAAAAATACCATCTTTAGGCACAGACAATTCTGAGCCGGCGACAATATCGCAGTATTCGTAAATTTCTGTGATAACCTCTGTCGTCTGCATCAAACAAGCATCAAAAACAAGAATATTGATGGGAAAGTTTATTGAAGAAATTGCTTC
>MVCT01000084.1 GCA_002049945.1 Candidatus Cloacimonas sp. 4484_140 | reverse complement strand
GCTTTTTCATAATCCTTTAAAGAAAAATAAATATTCCCGATCTCCATCAAAGACAGAATTCCGTAGTCATCCAATGTATAATCTTCATAATTTTTCTCAAATACGGAAATGGCTGTATTTAAGCTGTCCAGGGCGACATAGGATTTGCCGACAAAGTACATTGCTTCAGCAGCAAATAGCCCATCCGGATTGCCATGAACATAATCTTCTAAATCATGAATTGCTTGGTCATAAAGTTTATTATCAAAATGCAATTTTCCTGAAAAGAACACGAGCAGTGAATCGTGAGTTTGTGTAACTTTATCAACACTTGGAATTGACTCATACTGAGCATGAAGGCATGTTGCTATCATGAGCAAGAGCAAAACGAATATGATTTTTTTCATGGATCTAATCAAGCTTAACAGAGACTATCTTTGAAACACCTTCTTCTTCCATTGTGATGCCATAAAGGTAGTCAACAGCTTCGATAGTTCTTTTATTATGTGTAATGATAAGGAATTGCGTATTGGTTGAAAATTTATTCACCAGTTTGAGAAATCTCCCTACGTTTGAATCATCGAGGGGTGCGTCGATCTCATCCAGAATACAAAATGGACTTGGCTTAACGAGGTAGATGGAGAAAAGAAGTGCGATCGCAGTAAGCGCTTTCTCTCCGCTTGATAACAGATTTATATTCGTGATCTTTTTCCCTTTTGGATTGGAGTAGATTTCAATTTTTGAATTAAGCGGATCTGACTGATTTTCCAGTTTGAGCACACCTTTGCCGCCATTAAAGATCTCTTTGTATATCGTATCAAAATTTTTCTGAATAATAGTGAAGGTTTTTATGAACATCTTTTCGGCAGTTTCATTGAGTTGGGATATCGCTTCCTTGAGATTAGTTTTGGAATCAACCAGGTCTTTTCGCTGTTCATTAAGAAACTCCAATCGCTTTTTCTGAGTCTCATAATCATTGATTGCTGCGAGGTTTATGGGTCCTAGATTTTCGAGACGCTTTTCCTGTTTTTCTCTATTAGTTCTCAGCTCAGCCGGGACAAGCTCTTCATAATCTTCAGCTTTGTCGTGGGATAGGTCATGATGATAATGCTGTATAACATCCTCTTTCAGATGCTCGATCGTTAGCTTTGTCTCCTGAATTTTAAGCTCGATCTCGTTCTTATCATTGGAAAAAACTCCTTTCTTAAATTCGAGCTCATGCAGTTTCATCTTTAGAGTATCGAGTTCTTTTCTCAACTCGTGGAATTCGTTTTCAATGCTTACATTATTTTCTTTGAAAGTACTCAACTCATCCACTTTTTTCATGAATGAACTCTCAAGTTTTTCAGTTTCTTTCTGCAGATGTTCAATCTCATTTTTTAGAGGTTCGATAGAATTCTGTAAATTTTCGAGCTCCTGTTCATTTGCAAGTGCAGTGTCCTTTATTCTAATAATATTCTGTTCTATATAGGCTATATCTTTTTCGAGTTTGGTAATTTCAATTTTTTGATCATTCACCAACCCCTCATAACGATACTGTTCTCTACGGGTTGTTTTCAGTGTTGCCTGAACAGATTCCAGCTTCTGTTGAAGGGCTTTCTCGTCTTCTTCGGGAATTTCATTGAGCTTCACATCAACTAATTTCAGCCCATTTATGATCTCGGTTTGCTGGGTCTCAATTTCTGCCAGTTGCTGCTTATTATCTTTTACCAATTCCTGAAAATTATCTCTCTGAACAGAAATATTGATGAGCTGTTTCTGTTCCTTTTCGAGAAGTACAGACGTATCGCTAAGTTGGTTATTTAGCATCTGAACTTTCTTTACAAGCTCGAAATTTTCTGATGATGTCTCCTCGATTGAGTGTGTTATTTGAGAGTGCTTTTCTTGTAAAGCGGCAATATTTTTATCAATATTTTGCAATTCTGCTTTACGGCTGAGAAGCCCTTTTGAAGAAGTCTCGATCCAGTGCGTGGTCACCACTCCACGGTTGGAGTATATCTCTCCATCTTTTGTGATAAAATTTAGGATGCTATCACTATTTTGATACTGATCAACAAGTGAGAGAGCAATATCTCGGTTCTCAACAATATAGTAATTTTCAAGTAGTTTCGGATGCACGATCTCGTTTTTGAAAGTAAGTATTTCTTCAAGAGGAATGGCATTTTCGATCTTTATGATCGCAGTATTTTTATTATGATTTGTATGCTTTATAATAAGCTGAGAGGTTAGCTTTTTCTCTTGCAAAAAGGAGATGATCTCCCGAATATCCTGCTCTTCACAAATTGCTGAAAGAAGGATATTTCTTAATGCCTGTTCAACGAGCCCGATAAACTCATCCTTCACTGAAATATTTTCTGCGAGAGTAGTAATGTTTGTATTTCCAAAATTTTCTAAAATTGCTTTTGTGCCATCAGAATATCCTGCGAAATTTTTCTCCCATTCTTTGAGTTGCTGTTTTTCGTTTTCGAGAGCTTTTATTTGGAGAAGAATATTATGAGATTCATCAAGCAGTTTTTGCTCTTTTGCTTTGATATTTTCAATGTTTTTCTCCTGAGCAAGTTTCTTTTCACGAAGTGTATGAAGCGATTGTGTACTTTGCTTTTGCTTCTCTTCATGCTCTTTTACGAGTTCGCAGAACTTTTCATATTTTGTGGTATAATCAGTAATTTTATTCTTGATACGGTCGATCTGTTCTGTGATGAGACGCTGGTGTGTTTCCAGCTCATTTTTTTCATTAAGTATTTTTTGTTTTTTGGACTGGAATTCATTTATTTTATGATAGATCTCATCATTTTCTTTATAAAGTTTACTGACATTTTCTTTGATCTCTGCGAGTTTTTTCTCGTATTTTTCAGTTTGCTCTTTTTGAAGAGTAAGGGATTCTTTTGTCTCTTCGAGTTTTTTGTATTCTTTTTCAAGAACATCTGAGCCGGATTCTTTTTGCAGTTTTATCGCTTTTATGCGCCCGTGAGAGTCCTCGAGTTTGTTTTTATTATTTGTGATCTGTTGTTTGTTTAGAAGGATCTGTTTTTCAAAAGAATTGATTGCATCTTCGATCTCACGCTGCTTTGCCTGCTCCTTTTTGAGCTTATCCTCGATTGTAAGAAGAGCTTGTTCTTTTTTTGTAGTTTCAGCTTCATATTGTGCGAATTCTTTGCTGTTTTGTGTGATCTTTTTTTCAAGATCGAGGAACTTCTCGTTCATCGGGGCAAGCTGCTTATGCATTTTGAAAAACTCGATTCCACCTAACTGTATCTTGATCATATTTATCTTATTGTTAAGATTTTGATATCGTTTTGCTTTTCCAACCTGATGTCGAAGTGAGCCAACCTGATATTTGACTTCAGAAATAATATCATCGAGCCGGATAAGGTCATTTTCCACGGAATTAAGTTTGTTTTCACATGTACGCTGGCTCTGGTTATACTTCATTATACCGGCAGCTTCTTCAAATAGATAGCGCTTGTCCTCATCCGAGCTGTTGAGCAGATCATCGATCATTTTCTGCTCTATGAAGGAATATGCTCTGCGTCCCATACCGGTGTCATAAAAGAGATTGAGAATGTCTTTCAGACGGCAAGATTGCTCGTTGATCATATATTCGCTTTCACCATCAGCATATAGTTTTCGAGTAACCTTAACCTCTTCATATTCAACAGGCAGGATCTTTTTGTCATTCTCAATAATGATAGAGACTTCTGTGAAACTGTGGGCACTTCGTTTTCTTGTACCTTTAAAAATAACATCACGCATGGTTCCACCGCGAAGTCTGCGTGCATTCTGTTCACCCAGTACCCAGTGAATCGCATCAGAAATGTTTGATTTTCCGCATCCATTAGGTCCGACAATACCTGTCAGTCCTTTTGAAAAACTAAATTTAATTGGCTCGCCAAATGATTTGAAGCCGACAATTTCAAGTTGAGATAATTTCAATGAAACTCCTTATCAAAAATTTAAAATCCTGTTTCCAGTCCAAAATGCACCGTGCCTTGCAAAGGATTTGTCCAGGTTCCGTCCTGATAGCCGATTCCGTAATCTATCTTGATAATACCGATCTTGCTTTTGAGACGAACTCCTAAACCAACACCGATCAGACTCTTATATTCTTCACAATAGCCATAATCCACAAATACAAAAGCACGTGAATCACGTGATAGCAGGTATCTGTATTCAAAACTGATGATACCGAATTTGGCAGCTATGAATTGGTTGTCAACAAATCCTCTTAAGCTTTCATAGCCCCCAAAGGAATACTTGTCATACGTTGAAAGGGTATCATTTTTGGTAAAGATGAGTTTGGTGAGACCTTTTATATAAAAAACATTATAATAATTTAAGGGTATCACGACTTCCAATTCCTCAGAAACGAGCTGATCATAAGATTTTTTCGAGCGCCAACGGATCGTGTAATTCGTTGTATTTTTATATCCTTTTCTCGGATTGGTCGGATAATCGAGTTTGTTGATTCCAACTATTGCCCCCACTCCATTTCTGTCTATGCTGAGCGTATCTTCAAGCGAGCTGCTGTAGGTATATTGGAGTCCTATTTTGGTATAATTTTTCATAGTAAAGAAGGATGCGATCTGAAGATCGGTATTTACGTATGTTGTATCCACAGTTTTTCTTCGGAGGGAGCCCTCTGCTGAGATCTGTTGAGCAAGAATAAAGGGCTCGCGGTAGGATATATAAAATTCTGATGATTTTGAAGTGAGCTTATTCCATTTGAACTGTACTTCTCTGTCAGTCCCGAGAATATTGAGGAAGGAAAAATCAATAAATCCGGTTAAACGTTCTGCAAATGGGATATCCTTTTTTGAAGAAGCCAGCCCGAGCACACCCTGGAAATGACTCATGCTTTTCTCTTTAATAGTGACCATTATTTGCCAGTTATTCAAAGGCACTATTTCAACCGATTCGATATATTTTTTATGAAGCAGATTCTGCTTTGCATGCTCTATCTTTCTGGAATCATATATCTCATTCTCCTGAAAGTTCAGGAGAAGTTCGAGGGTTTTTTCTTTTGTAACCGTATTTCCTGCAAAGATAATATCCGAAATACGCACCAGTTCGTTTTCTTGAACATTGTAACTTAGAAAAAATGAATCCTCTACAATCCTCATGCTGTCGAGAGTGATCTTGCAGAACGGGTAGCCCTTTTCGGAATAGGCAGTGGTTATCATCTTTATATCACTATTTGCTTTTTGAATGGAGAATGGAGAATTCTTATGCATCGAAAGAAAGCTTCTCAATTTTTCTTGTGAGAAATATTTATTTCCTTTAAATGTGATGTCTGCAACAAGAAGTCTTTGCCCTTCATCAATAGCGATAGTTATCGAAACACCTTTTCCGTCATCGGATGGTATTACTTCCGGAGTAGAGATCTTCGTCAGATAGAATCCGCGTGAGAAATAAAGTTGAAGTACGTTTTCAATGTTACGGTTCAATTTTTCATAGGAGAATTCTTCGCCAGTTTTGATGGCAAGGGTTTGGATGATCTCGGCATTGGTGAAATGGGAATTGCCTGAGATTTCGATTGTTTTAATGGTTAATTCGTTTGCGAATAGGATGGATTCCACAAATATAAGGCATAAGGATAAAATGATTATAAAAGATATTGTTTTGCGTATTTTTCTTTCCATAAAAAATTTAACCATTCCTCGCAACAAAAAATAATGGAAAGTATAAATGCAAAATAGTATTCATCACTGTTTTATCGGGAATCCAGTATTTTCATTAGATACTGATGCAATGAGTGTTTTTATTTGTATGATATGAATTTCCATCTTCATTATTCAAACCATTCTTTAGATAGGTCTTTCCATTCAGGATTTTCTTTCTCGATCAATGCAAGTTTCCATCTTCTATTCCATTTCTTCAATTGCTTTTCTCTTTGAATAGCACTAATAATATCATTTGTCATTTCAAAGTGCACAAGTTTATCAACGCTATATTTTTTAGTAAAACCATCAATGAGCTTATTCTTATGCTGAAACATTCGATTTTCGAGATCATTTGTAACTCCAATGTAGAGCGTACCATTTCTTTTGCTTGCAAGTATATACACGTAATAATTTTTATCCATATGATTAAACTAACTTTATAACTTTTCTGGATTCCCACTTTCGTGGGAATGACAATTGAGAGAGCATTTGGGGCTGAATAACACATTGATTTTTCATAAATTCATAAAATTTCATTATAGCTATAGAATTAAATTAGCTGAACAAT
>MVCT01000083.1 GCA_002049945.1 Candidatus Cloacimonas sp. 4484_140 | reverse complement strand
CGATACCGGGACCGCCGAATGCAACACGCATCTCCAATCCACCAGCGATCTCTGCCATGACCGTTCCCAAACCGGCTTTGTTCTCGACATCAGCAATATGGGCGAGTTTGTAACACTCTTCGTCGGAAATGGTTAGATCAAATACTTTTCTTAATGCCATTGCCAAACTCAGAGCTCCGCTTCCGCTTGTGCCGAATCCCGCACTGATTGGCATTTCCATTTTGTGATGAATGTCAATTTTGTAACTATCATGGATGTTTTTTTTTAAAAATTCTTTCAGGAGCCAATTTGAGAGCTCTGCATCCGATCTTTCCCCATTTATGAAAACTGAAATTTCGTTTTGTGAAGCAGGATGCACTTCGATCTGAGTAGTTGTTCCTCGTGACAGATTAACACCTGCGCCGAGCGAACTGCTCTGCATCGGGTCTTTATCCATTTTTGAATAGAAGAATCCAGTGATGTGATTCGGAGCCCAGGCAGAAGCTGTTTTTATATTATTCATCGGAATTTTCTTGTGTCTCTTTAGCAAAATTTGAGGTTAAATTCTTAAGCTCTCCAAGTTTATTTCTGAGCTTTTTCAGTGCTCTTTTGCTCTCATAACTTTCTAGATCGATCTGCACATTTTCTTTTGTGGAAATATCCTCGACGTTACGCAGGGCTTTCTTTGCTCCTTTGATCTTGAACTTCTTTTCATAAAGGAGATATTGTATTTTTTTTAGAAGTTGAATATCCTTTTGTGTATAACGTCTGTTCGAACCTTGTTTACGCTGCGGATTAAGTTGCGGGAACTGGGTTTCCCAGAATCGAAGCACATGTGGCTTAAGATCCAGAATATTGCACACTTCGCGCATTGTGTAGTAATATTTTGTTTTTCGCGGTTTATCGTTCATTTGACTCTTTTCATTACAAATAATGGTAAAATAATTGATATTATTATGATCGCAATGCTGAACCAAAAACACAGAGGAGCGAAAAGGGGAAGCCGTGTCTCCACAGCACGTATCTTTGTGTTATTTGCATGCTCATAGGGTAGCGCTGTCCGTCTGAACCAGGCATCATTAGTGATGACAACAAGGACATCCGCTCCTTTTTTTGTATAGATCCGTGAAAGATTCGGGAACACACCCTCAAAACAGATCAGAATAGAAAAATTCAAATTGTCGATTTTATAGAGAGGATAGTCTGTTCCAAATTCAAAATTCGCCTGTCCGAATTGCAGTTTTTCAAGAATGGGAAACGTATTCAAAAGTGGAATTCTCTCACCAAACGGAACAAGGCGTATCTTATTGTATTTCTCGTGCAATACGCCGCTTGTATCTATCATCGTTGCACTGTTGTAAAATTTGTATCTTGGTCGATTCTTCACCATTTCCACTGCATAATCGGGGAATCCGGTAATTACATAGATCTTATTATCAGTAGCAAATTTCTGAAGACGTTTTCTATATTTGGGCTCATGAAGAATATAGGTGGGAATTGCAGATTCGGGCATAATGATCACATCAACATCATTCACCTGTGCCAGGATTCGAACCTGATTTTCATATTCGTCAATTGTTGGCACAAGATTCTCCGGTTTCCATTTGTCTTCCTGCATGATATTTAGCTGTACTATCCCAATCTTCAAATCAGATTTTTTCAGTTTGATAGTTTTATCTCGATAAATGCCGTATCCAATCCAGAGTACAAAAATAATAAGAATCACGAGCAGTCTTTTGGGCTTGCCTGTAAACATTTTGAAAAGCAGCACATTGATCATAAGTACGAGAAATGATAATCCATAAACTCCGAGCAGATCAGCAGCTTGTATGAGCAGATAATATTTTGAGAGCGAGTAACCAATGTTCAGCCATGGAAAATTCAACGAGCCGAGAGTCATCAGATACTCGAAGCCGACCCATATCACTGGGAATATCCACAAAAAGACCTTTTGAAAACTCTCATGAACCTTGCGCAAAAATACTGAAAGTATTGCAAAATATAAAGGAAAAGCGATAATAAGCCCGATGAAAGCGATCAATTTTACATTTATCACTCCGTATAAGGTGATCAGTGTGATGAATAATCCGAATAAAAATCCAAAAAGAAATGCCTGTTTCGGTGTTGCTTTGGTGATAAAATAAAGATAGGGTATAAAAGCAAAAAAACAGAGAAATCCCACTCCAATATCGATAAATGAAAGCCCAAATAATAGGCCAGACATAAGAACAAGAATAAAGTTTTTCATAAGCTCTTTTTATGAAATAATAATTTTTTACAACTCGTAATAATCATCACAATATTTGTAAAGTAATTCTTAAGAAAATCAGATTATTTATCTAATTGGCAACCAGTTGGAACACATGAAGTTTATTGGATTCGAGTATGCCGATAGCCGAGCCAAACGCAATAATTGATGTTGGTTTAATGGTTTTTATAAAGTCAGATATGGTTCCCAAAAGTAAAGGTTCGAAGGACATTCTTCGTGCTACATAGACATTTGTTTTATTATTCAGATAGAAGTAAAAATTTTTTGTGGAAGTAATATCAAGCAAAGCATTTGAAGGTGTGATCTCGTGAAGCATGCCGCCGAAATTATCAATAAGAAAAATACTATTCTCGCCGGTATCTGCAATGTAGTTCACTTCAAGGGTTGTGCAGATCTTTTGCGGATCATTAAGATAAAATTTCCCAAATTTGAAGCGTATGATGTTCTCTTTTGTAAAGCTGAAAACCTGGTTTGAAAAACTATCATAAATAAGGAGTTCGCCGGTATCCTGAACTGCAATGAGCTCTGGCTCTGTCACTTCCATTGGTGTGAAGGAGTTCACATACTGACCGAAATCATCAAACTGGACAATTATATTCGTCACATCATCGACAACATATACATTTCCGAAACTATCAACTGCGAAATCCGAGATGTGTACGAATTGTCCTTCATCAAATCCAAACTCGCCGATACGTTGTAGAATTTTCCCATTCCCGTCAATACGATAGAGCACATTTTTTAAGTTATCCAGTACAATGAAGGAATTTGTGAAGCTGCAATAACGTATTTTTTTTGGTTGAACAGGAAGATGGATCTGATATTTATATACAAGTCCTTTTGGGAGGGGTTTTGTGTCTGAAATAGTCAAACTCGAACATGAAACCACAAATAAGATTAGAACAATAATGAGTATATTTCTAAATATATACAGTTTCATGTCACTGTGAAGGTCGAATATCCTTTAATTTTCCCTGGATCTTTGAAATATTCTGCCAATTGTTTTCCTCGAGGGAATAAGCAATATCAATTCGGGAGCCCTTTTTCAGGAAGGGTATAAGGTCGCCCATATTGAAACCTATCAGATCAAGGGTTTTTTCATTCTGCAGCGCTTTTATCTTGAGATGGTTCATGCCAACTGTGTAAGGGTAGCCCACAACCATAACATTCGAACTCATGAAAATCGGATTCATATTCTTCGGTCCGAAAGGTGCGAACATTTTTAGCCATTTGATGAGTTCATCATCTATTTGCTGGAGATTAAGCTCATTAACCACATTGATCTGGGGCTGGATTTCCTGTTCTGATAAAATTTCTCGAGCATACTCATTTAGTTTCTCATCGAGGATATCGATATACTCAGGCAGGATCGTAAGTCCGGCAGCATATTTATGACCACCAAAACTGATGAGATAATCTTCAAAATGAGTAAGGCAATCAAAGATATTGAAATTCTGAATACTGCGTCCTGAGCCACTTCCTTCGCCTTCTGAGATGGTTATCAGAATGGTCGGCCTGTTATATTTTTCTACAACTTTTGAAGCAACAATGCCGATCACCCCCGGATGCCAATCCTCTGCAGCAAGGACAATGAAATATGTATTATTCATATCCGGATATTTTGCTTCGACCATATCACAGGCAGTTTTGAAGGTATCCTGGTCGATCTTCTGGCGTTTAAAATTTTCTGAATCAATGGAAAGAGCAAGCTGTTTTGCATTGTCCGGATTGGTGGCTGTCATTAGCTCGACAGCTCTGTCCGCACTTCCCATTCGTCCTGCTGCATTTATGCGAGGTGCAAGTTTGAACACAATATCGCTGGATTTAAGCAATACTTGTTTCAAACCGGACAGATTGAGCAGATAGTTGATGCCCATATTTTTTCGCTGCTGCAAACGCTCTATTCCAAGCCGCGCAATGATCCTGTTCTCACCTGTAAGAGGGACGATGTCGGCAATCGTACCCAAACCGGCAAGATCGCAATATCCTCCAACGGCTTCGTTCCCATCTTTGCCGATTTTCATAAAGATCGCTGTGAGTACTTTTAGTGCGATGCCTGCACCTGAAAGTTCGGAATAGGGGTAGGTGGAATCTTTTAATTTGGGATCAATTATCGCAAAAGCTTCGGGCAAGATCTCTTTTGGGGTGTGGTGGTCTGTGACGATAACGTCGATATTGCAGGTATTCAGATCTGCAATTTCTTCCACTGCATTAATGCCGCAGTCCACAGTAATAACAAGCTGAGCATGCATGGATTCGATAGCCCTGTTGCCTGTAAGTGAAAGTCCGTAACCCTCGATCATTCTATTGGGAATGTAAAAACCTACATTCGCATCCAGAACACGCAGACCCATAAGCAGAATCGAAGTAGCGGTTGTGCCATCTACATCATAATCACCATAAATAATTATCTTTTCTTTTAGTTCGACAGCACGGATAATCCGCTCGACTGCTTTATCCATATCCTTAAAAAGAAATGGATCATGCAGATCTTCGATTGATGGATTAAAAAAGATGTCAGCTTTTTCGGGTGTATCGATCCCATGAAGAACAAGTAATTTCGCAATAACAGGAGGGCAACTCAGCTTTTCAATAAGTCCATCAAGTACATGCTGATCAACAGCAAGTTCTTCTTTGATCCATTTCTTTCTCATCTATTCTCCAAACCTGATAATATGCAGAAGATAATAATAAGCCGAATTCTGTTTCCCGAAGTATAAGTTCAGGACGACGATCATTTATCTGTCTCAAGCTTCACAGCACTTTTCCGAAGAAGAGCTCACAGTCCGTTCTGTGATTGAGTTTGGCGGTCTACCCGAGAGTATGACGAATGGAGCGATTCGTATCCGCCAGTTGGCGGATTCCTCTTCTATTTGACCTTGCACCAATAAGGTTTACCGATCTGCCGATGTCACCACCGGCACTGGTGGTCTCTTACACCACCTTTTCACCCTTGTCCCGATAAATCGGGGCGGTTTATTTTCTGTGGCACTTTCTTTCCATCGCTGGAACTACGTGTTACGTAGTATTGTGCTCCTGGTGTTCGGACTTTCCTTCCCCCGATAAATCGGGGGGCGATCGTCTAATTATCTTCAGCACACTATTTAGGTGCAATTAATATTCTTGAGCAATTTTCGCAAGTAATGATCCTGTCATTTTTGGAAACTTCAACCATGATCTGCGGACGAACACGAAAATGACAGCCGGTACAAGTACCTTTGCTTAATGTGACAACAGCTTTTCCGTTACCATGCTGGATGAGACGCTGATATCTGCGAAAGAGAAGGTCAGGAATTTCTTTGGACAGTTTGAGCTTTTCAGCTTCCAGCTCATCTACCTTCTTTTGAAGTTCAGCAACCTGCTTGTCTATCTTTGCCTTTTCCTCTTCAAAGATTTTTTGATCTTTTTGAAAGAGTTCTTCAAATTTCTTTTTTTCTTCTCTGAGAACAGACTCTTCTTCCATAAATTCAATAAGTTGCTCTTCTATATCAGCATTTTTTTCTTTTCGATAAGTGATCTCTGCATTGAGCGCTTTGTATTCTTTGTTCGTCTTTACTGAGAGCAGTTGATTTTCATATTTATTAACATCCTGATTATTGGATGTGATGTCAATCTCCAGTTTTTTCTGCTGCAAAAGATTCTGTTCAAGCCGCTGAGTGATGTTTTTCACGGACTCTTGCTCGGAACTATATTTTTCTTCCAGTTCCTGCACAACTTTTGGTAAGCGTTCAATCTCTCTTGTATTTAGCAGTATCTTATCATCTAGTAACTGCAGATTTTTTAAAACCTTGATCTCTTTAAGCATGTCTAACTCCTAAAGAATAGTAAAAATATATGATAATAAAAAAGGCACTTATGAAATTCATAAATGCCTTGTAGTATATGTTTTGTGGTGCTATTGTTTTAAACAATATTGTAAAGCCCATCTTTGTTGGGCTCCCATGTTTTTTTCCCGTTGCACATATAATATATTCTTTCATAAAAGTAAATGTTACAATGCCAGTTCAAGTAAATTTTTGTCAAATTTTTATGATTTTGATGCATCATGTTCCTTAATGAGTATTTTGCCAAGAAAACTTTTCTTGAGTGAGACTGCATGCTCAGGACATATCTCGATGCAGCACATGCACAGAATACATTTTTGTGTGTCCAGCTTTGGGGCAAGATCATTTTCTTCGAGAGTGAGCGCTTTGCCCGGACAAAATTTAACACATGCTTTGCATTGAACACATTTTTTGGGATCAAAATAAGGAAGCGTCCAGAAGAATCGTTTAACAAACCCTTTCAAGGGTACGGTTAGCAAGTTAAGAAGTAGATTTTTTCTTTTACTGGCTCTAATGTTGCAATCCGGAAGAACGAAATCCTCAGCAAAATCACCTGATAACTGAAAATCGTTGAAATTCAATCCTTCACGCTCTGCAGCGATGCGTATAATAGGCACTTTCCCCGGTTCGTAGCCCATGGATTTACTTGAAAAGTAATCAAGTGCAATTGCATTTTTGCTGCCCAATACAAGCTCAAATTTCTTTACATCGCCTGTCGAGGGACCATCTCCATCCATGCCGATTATGCCGTCGATCAGGTTGAAAACAACTTTGTCTTTGATGAGTTCGTAAATATCGACAACGAATTCAGCAAATTTCTTTGGATTCGGCGCCAGCCGGTGTAGATTAGATTTTGCAAGTCCCGGAAT
>MVCT01000082.1 GCA_002049945.1 Candidatus Cloacimonas sp. 4484_140 | reverse complement strand
CATACAAGCCCTTGAGTCCAAATAGTTCCGGATCGATACATTTTGCGATAGCTTTTACCATGCTCATACGCCACTTCCAGTGATTTTCAGAATTGTGCTCTTCCACCACTTCGAGTTCTTTCGCTCGTTCGTTTTGCTCTTTTGTATCTTTCGTCATAAAAAACTCTCTCTTATCACTTTTGAAAATCCGTTGCACTGATTTGATGCAGTGTTTTTAAATCTATTTTTAAGCTCATCGGGGGCATTCTCCACAACATAGCTATGAGCAGTCCATTCAAGCAAATCAATATCATTATAATCATTTCCAATGCCAAAGGTTTCTTCTCTTGAGATATCGAGATGCGCACATAACCATTCTGCAGCATGCCCCTTTGACACACTTTTCGGGAATATCTCTATCCAGAGGGATTTATGATCAATTGGAGAGGTTGTTCTGATCACCTTCAGGTCGGGCAACAATTTTTTTATGATCTCATATTTCTCAACATCCTCCGGAATAACAGCAATTATCTGAGATGCCTTTTCTAAATTTATCCCGCCTGAAGAGAGAGGCGAACCGCAATCCTTATAAAATGAAAATCTTCGATCAAAATCATTATGCTCTGTACTGAATCTCTGATAATGGAACTTATGATTATCCGGCACGGGCTTGTGGATCATATAATCAATATGGTGAAGCTCAAGAGCTTCCCTGACCCGCTTGATCTCATTCTTTGAAAGAAAATGGGAACAGAGAATCTTTTTTGTGTTCCAGTTCATGATGCCTACGCCGCAGGAAAAAATGATATAATCAAAATGTGGAAAATCGTCTTCAAAAATCCTGCTCAAAGAATAGAGAGATCTACCTGTCGCAAGAACTCGAACAACCTTCTTTTCACCCAATTCTTCGAGGACAGCAAGATCATCATCACTCATGGTTTTGTCGTGCCTGAGCAAGGTGCCGTCAAGGTCTGTAAAGACAATTTTACATTTCTTCATGATTATTTTTGGAATAACTCTTTAATTTTGATAAAAAATATGTAAGCAATATCTTTGTAAATAAATTTGACCAAATACGCATAGGTTCAGAAAGTGGGTGAAGCAATTGATAAGGATCAGAACAATGGATGTTGATCGTATTCGAAAGATAGATAAATGGCTTGGAATTCCCATGTGTGCGTTTTTCACTGTTCTCTATAAGATACGCATGCTTTTCAAACCTTCTTTAAAGAAACCGGTGCAGCCAAAGAATATCCTATTTGTTGAGCTTTCCGAAATGGGATCTGCAATACTCGCTTATTCGGTTCTTCAAAAAACGAAAGAGCTATTTCCTGATTCCAATATCTACTTCCTAATTTTTGAAGAAAATAAGGAAAGTGTGTACATAACAGAAGCGATTCCAAAAGAAAATGTGCTCACTATCGATTGTTCTAATTTCTCACGCTTTATTTTTTCCACCCTTTCGGCGTTAAAAAAATTCCACAAAATCCCAATCGATACCTATATTGACATGGAACTTTTTTCCAGGGCAACCAGCATAATCTCTTATCTTTCCGGAGCACATAATAGGGTTGGATATTATAAATTCCACATGGAAGGGCTGTATCGGGGAAATTTTCTCACCCATCGGGTTACTTACAATCCGCACCAGCATATCTCGTATAATTTCTATAACCTCGTGTATTCGCTTATTGCTCCTGTCGAGGAGTATCCAAAACTCAAAAAATACGTTGAAGATATTCCCTACGTGCCGCAAATTACATCCTCTGATGTTGCTAGGAGAAATATTTTCTTAAAACTCAAAAATGAAAATTCAGAACTAACTGAGGATTCCAAACTCATCATATTTAATCCAAATGCGGGAATACTCCCAATACGCGCCTGGCCTCTTGAAAAATACTCCGAACTGGCAAGAAGATTGGCTGAATTAGAGAATACATTTATAGTCATCATGGGGGTAAATGAAGCGTGTAAAGATGCAAAGGTCATACAAAAGGAAGCTCCCAACAGGATAATTGACCTGACAAATAAAACGACTTTGCGAGAAATAATCGACCTGTTCAATATCTCGGATGTACTCGTTACCAATGATTCCGGACCTGCCCATTTTGCGAGCTTGACCCCCATCACGAACATCGTCTTTTTTGGACCCGAAACTCCGAAATTGTATGGACCTCTTGGAGAAAACAGTCATGCTCTTTATGCTGATTTCAGTTGCAGCCCGTGTGTGAGTGCTTTCAATCACAGAAAAACAACCTGTAAAGATAATCAATGTGTGAAAGCAATTGCAGTTGATACTGTGTATGATCTTGTGGTGAAGAACTTATAGCACACTATTCATTTGATGATCAATTTTTTACCTGAAACAACTCTTCTGTGAAGTAGAAACATCTCTCTTTTATGACAGTTACAGGAATAGATCTTACGCGGGGGAATCTACTAAAAAACCTTATGAAACTCTCTCTGCCCATAATGCTTTCCAATTTTTTCCAGACCTTCTACAATCTCACTGACGCATTCTGGCTCGGGAAATTAGGTGAAACCGCACGTGAGGCGGTCTCTGTTGCCGGACTTGCATTCCCACTTATTTTTTTTCTGTCATCTTTCGGATTTGGTTTTGTAATAGCCGGCACATCACTGATCGCTCAGTACAAAGGTGCCAATAAAATGGAAAAGATGAAAGAGGTTGTAGGGCAATTCGTGCTCATTATAGCGATCTTCTCTTTGATTTTCATTTCTGTTGGATTGATCTTCATAAATGATATTCTTCATCTACTTCAAACTCCTGACGAGATCTTTGATCTTGCGAAGCGGTTCATCAGCATCATTATTATAGGCATGGTGTTCATGTTCATTTTCCTTTCCTATCAGAGCTTTTCACACGGGCTGGGTGACACGATCTCACCAATGAAAATTCAAATTATATCTGTGAGTTTGAATGTCGTACTCGATCCCCTTATGATATTCGGAATCGGATTTTTCCCGAGAATGGGAACCATCGGTGCTGCCTGGGCTACTCTTATTGCCCGAGTAGTTGCTGCAGTCATTGCAGTCATATTTCTCTTCAGAAAAACACCGTACATCATACCAAAATTGCCCGAGATCAAACCAGCAAAAGAAATGCTGATGAGAATACTGAAGATCAGTATACCTGCATCTCTTGCGCAGTCCATGACCAGCTTTGGATTCATAATACTTCAGGGATTTGTTAACTCCTTCGGTACTATCGTAATGTCTGCATACGCAATAAATAACCGTATTATAAGCTTCTTTATGATGCCTGCAATGGGTGTTAGCAACGGACTTGCTTCGATTGTCGGACAAAATATCGGCGCACAAAAGATCAAACGGGCGGAAAAAAGTGTGAATGTTGCCCTTCTCCTTGTTCTTGCGATCATGTTCACCGGAAGTCTGCTTGTGTATTTATATGGTGGTTCGATCACACAATTCTTCATTAATGATCCTAAGGTCATTGAGGTGGGTAGAAGAATGTTTAAGGTGACACCAATTGCTTCGTTTATTTTTGGTATTTTATTTGTGTTTATTGGCGCCTTTAATGGAGCAGGTCATACAAAACCGGTCATGCTGCTCAATATCGGACGTTTATGGTTTATCCGAATACCGCTTGTATATATCCTCTCAGGCACTGTTCTTAATATTGCATTCCTCAAAGGCAGTTTCCTCTATCCTATACTCCAGCGCATATCTCTTCCGCTATCAACATATCCTTATGAGTCGCTCTGGTGGTCAATGGTCGTGAGTAACACCATTTGCAGCATTATTGCATATTTGATCTATAAAAGAGGTGGCTGGAAAGAGCCGAGAATAGGTACTTAAATTAAACTGAATTTTTTACTTTTATTTACATAATTATTTGAACTTTAATTAATTTACCATAAATATTCTCGGAGGTGCCCGGGTGAATCAATATATCTTTTTTGCGGTTTATGCGTTATTCCTTTTAGGAGTTGGCTTGTATGGCATGAAACGCTCAAAAACATTTAATGATTACTTTTTGGGATCGCGTTCGATAGGACCATGGCTTTCTGCATTTACCTATGGAACAGCTTATTTCAGTGCGGTTTTGCTTATAGGATTTGCCGGCAAACTCGGCTGGGGTTTTGGTTTTTCATCTCTCTGGGTTGCGCTTGGAAATACAATTGTGGGAACGCTGCTGGTTTGGTTGCTGGTTGGGAAAAAAATCAGAAAAGCGTCTCACGATCTAAATGTCTATACTATGCCGGAATATTTACACGCTCGCTATAACTCTAATTTCTTAAAGATTTTTAGTGCAATAGCAATCTTTATTTTCCTGCTCCCTTATGCTGCTTCAGTGTTCCTGGGTTTGAGCTATTTATTTGAGATCACTTTCAAAATGAACTTTGTCCTCATTCTTGTTATTATGGCAGTGCTTACAAGTATTTATATGATTCTTGGCGGATATCGCTCCATCGCAATTGTCGATCTTATTCAGGGAATTGTAATGATCGCAGGTGTTACTTTGCTGGTTTACTTTGGAGTCACGCGGGCAGGTGGACTCACTTCAATCACGGCAAAACTTAACAGCATTGATCCAAAACTCACCGGATTTATCGGTCCTCCCGGATTCTTTCCACTTCTATATGTCGTTATTATAACGAGTGTTGCTCCTTTTGCAATGCCGCAACTTGTCCAAAAATTTTATTCAGTAAAAGATGATAGATCGATCCGTATTGGTATGGTCATATCTTTGATATTTGCAACAATCATTACCGGAGCCGCCTATTTTACCGGCTCTCTTACCAGAGTCTTTATCAACGCTCAAAAATATCCCGAGATTTTCACCAACGGGCGCCCAATGGTCGATAAGTTAATTCCAATTTTCATAAGAGACGTGATCCCTTCAGGAGTGTCATTTGTGATATTGCTCCTTGTTCTTACTGCTTCGATGTCAACCCTCTCATCGCTTATATTTGTGTCAGCTTCGGCAATTGTAAAAGATCTGTATCATGGTTACTCAAAGAAGCCCGTTTCTGATGGCAAGTTAAATTTACTGATGAGGATATTTTGTGGAATTTTTATTATACTGGCAGTAATATTCGCAGTTCTCAGACCCGCGATTATCCTGACGATGCTTCTGATCTCGTGGGGAGCTATCGCAGCAACATTTCTTGCTCCTTTTATTTATGGACTTTTTTGGAAAAGGGCAAACAAATATGCGGCTATTATCAGTGCAGTATCCGGTATCTCGATCACGATGATACTTTTCTTCATCCTTCCTCCCTCTAAAATTCCATTTATCGCAACACTCGGCATGGGAATTCCAATGATATTGTTTCCGATTGTTGTATGGTTGACGCCGAAGAAATTTATTGAATAGAGAATCAGTTTAAATAGCGAATTATTCGAAGTAAGTACGAGTAGGTGAAAAAAAACGATGTCCTCAATAGTGGGGGGGGGTAACGATTTGAATAACTTGCCACAGGAATTAAACGCACTGAACTACAATTTTAAAATAAAACTTTCGGGAATGCTCCGAACTTGAAAATCACTCCTTAATCCTGTGGTTAAGCTGATGCATTTTTTAATTGGTTAATTATATAATTATTATCCAATTACAAAGGGAAGCAACTTGATCGTCATTTGTTAGATTAGCAGCATTTGTTAAAATACCTGATTTTAATTGAGAATATATTTCTTCTGACATACTGTTTCCAATTGCTGCACCTACAAAAAATGTAATTGGAGTTAAAAATTTATTAGCGAAAGCTTCTCTTACCCTATTCAATGCAGAATTTGCAGTTTTCCAATGCTCGTCTGCCCCTGCAGGATCAATACCACCTTTTAGCTCACCAAAAGCAAGATAATTTTCAGGGACTAAATGTGCAGAATCTTTTGAATATTTCACTTCTTCCGGTTCGCATTTCAAGAGGCTAAGATCAACATTCTTTTTAACTAATGGTATGTTTCTGTTAAATATTAATGTTCGAACCCCATTTGAATTTATCCAACTTATGCC
>MVCT01000081.1 GCA_002049945.1 Candidatus Cloacimonas sp. 4484_140 | reverse complement strand
ATACGTAGCAAAGGATATTGTGGATATTATCGTGAAAGACCCCAAGCGTCTTAAATTTGGTGGTAAGATTCAGGAACTCACTGTGCTCTTCTCCGACCTTCGTTCCTTTACGGCTTATTCCGAGCAGCATGAGACCCAGGAAGTTGTGGAGATTCTGCGTGAATATTTAACCGAGATGGTGGATGTAGTCAAGGATAACAGCGGAACGGTTGACAAGTTCATTGGTGATGCTATTATGGTGCTTTTCGGCGTTCCCTATTACTATGAGATGCATGCCTACAATGCGTGCAAAACGGCGCTGATAATGGCTGAACGCTTGAGAAAATTACAAGCAAAATGGGAAAAAGAGGGCAAAGATCCTGTGCAGTTTGGTATTGGAATTCATACCGGTTCGGCACTTGTGGGAAATCTTGGCTCAGAGCAGATCTTCGATTATACAGCGATTGGGGATACCATTAATACCGGAGCGCGCATCGAGCCAATGAATAAAATATATGAAACAAAAAATCATATTATTAGCAGTGAAACCACTTATGAAGCAGTGAAGGAAAAAGTTGAAGCTCGTTATCTGGACATAAAAACTCTTCGAGGAAAAGGTAAGCCGTTCAAATTGTATGAATTGATCTCCCTCAAAGAAGATGTGAATGTACAGAAGACGATAGAGTAGGAAATATAATTGCATTAACTGAACTAAACTCAAGCCAAAAAATTGTACCATCCGTCTTCGTTGCACTACCCCGTGACAGGCAGAGAGCACCAGTCTTCTCAGCCAGTTGGTGGATACTCGGCAAGCAGAGGACAGAAGTCTTCTTCCGATAAATCGGAATACGACTCGGCAGGCAGAGAATGAAGAATATAAAGAATCATGTTAAGAAAGATCGAAACGAATTTCTCTAATCAATCTAAACTCAAATTGGGTTATCTGAAGTTTTTCGCAACTTGACAAAAATGTTTGGTAAATACGCATGTTCGGTCAGAACGAACATAAAGAAATTCTTCGGGCGTAAAGTAATTGTTCAATAATCATGTATGTTCAATCAGATTGTACAATGAGATGTTTTAATTAATGGAAAATTAATATGTGTAAGCTATACAGAATTAGTGTTTTAAAATTTAAGTTTGAAATGAGTCAATTGTCTTGAACACCTACAGCCGTGATTGAAAAATCGGCGTGATCGATCAGATCGATCATTTTCAACAACTCAAGGAAGTGCTGATGTATGGTTGACGCTTTTCTTGACTCTAAATTAAGCGTTCAGTAATTAGGCGTGTTCAGTCAGATTGAACATAAAACATGTTGAGCGGATTATTAAAATGAAAAATGAAAAAAATATACTGAATTGTTGTCTAGAGAGATTTAGGGCATTAGCCCCTGTCAAAGAGATAAAAATTAAGAGATTTGTTTTTGTGAATAATTTATCCTAAATACTTAAATATATCCTTCAACGTATTAAGATAATAATCCGCTCCCTTGAGATACTCTTTGGGGAGAGTTGTTGCAATAGCTGCAACTTTTATGCCTGCATTTTTCCCTGATTCGATCCCAAGTGGAGCATTCTCAATAATAAGGCATTCATCTTTTTTAAAACCAAGTTTTTTTTGTGCAGTTTCATAAGGATCAGGATAGGGCTTTGCTCGTGAAATATCATCGCCGGTAACGATCACATCGAAAAGTTTTAACTCATTTTTAGATAGTGCGTGATTCATATTCTTTTTGGCGCAGGCGGTCACTAATGCAAGTTTGTATCCCTCTTTATGAAGTTTTCGTAAAGTTTCTTTTGCTTCAGGATAAAATTGAACTTTTACGATCGAGCGGTAATATGAGCGTTTTGTTTCTATAAAATCATGACGCTGATCTTCAGGGATTTCAAGACCTGCTTCATCTATCAGGATTGGAAGGATTTCACGCGAGCTTCTTCCTTCATGAAGTAGGACGGTGAGTTCTTTCACCTCACCGCCCCATCTGTGAAACATTTCCTGCCAGGCAAGAAAATGAAAATGAAGTGTATCGACAATAACACCGTCAAGATCAAATAGAATGGCTTTTACCGGCAATTTACACCAATTTCAATATTCTATTATTCCTTTTTTCCAATAAGTGTAAAGAAAATAGAAACCAAAAGTAAACTAATAGCAACTTGGAAATAGGATATTGTATGAGAAACATGAAAAAGCCAATCACCTGCAAGATAATTAATACAACCTGCAAGCATAAAAAGAAGTCCGAGTATTGCGAAAATCCATGATAATAATTTCATCAAATCTCCTTTTTTCAATTGTGGCTGTTTTAAAAGCAACAGCTCAAGTTAGCAACAGAATAGGTATAAAAATAACCTATTCTCCCTTTTTGATATTCGGATACAATAAGAATGCTATTGTAAATAGAAGAAATGAAATAGCAACAATGAAAAAGTTTTCAGGTTGCGTAACATGTAAAAATGGATGTGCATGACCCATAAGAAAATCAATAAGACCAAACAACATTAAGATTGCTGCAATTATACCAGTAATCCAGGCAAGTATTTTCATCTTACCCCCTTATGTTTTTTTTGATGCTTTTGCACCATTTATTTATTTAACATTTGCTTTGCAAGATTAAGAAATTGCTGAGCTTCAGTGCTGTCAGGTTCGAGTTCGAGCCATTTTTCTGAATAGGTGACAAGGTCAGTATAATTTTTTGTATTGCTCAGACAGTAGCAAAGATATTTAAGTGTTTCAAGTTCGGTGGGATCAACATCAATGGCTTTTGCATAGTATTCTGCTGCTTCGACATAATTTTTTTGATTGAATTGCATATCTGCAATATTAGTGAGCAATTCTGTATTATTCGGATCGATGGCAACGGCTTTTATTGCATAATCCAGTGCTACTTCTGTATTTCCCAGTTTGATCTCGGCTACCCACATATTGTAGAGCCAGTCAATTTTATTGGGTTCTAAATTATGAAGGATCAAAAAATATTCAACAGCATTCTCATAATCATTTTGATTAAAATATGTAGTAGCTATTCTATTAAGTGCGAACACATTTGTCGGATCTTTGTCATAGATTTGAAGATAAATATCCAATGCTTTATCAATAGAATCTGCACGTACGTATGTATCACCAAGAAGTTCAAAAGTCATTATACTGTCGGGCTCGATCTCATGAGCTTGATTGAGCTTGATAAGAGCTTCTTGATAGTTTTCAGCGTTCAGTTCTTCAAGTCCCTGATTGTGGAGCTGGCTCCAGGTGGTAAGGTAGATAAGATTAACTTCTTTTTCCTTTGCAGGATCGGCTTCTAATGCCTTTTTTGCATATTGATAAGATGTGTAATAATCTTCCTTGTATTGACCGTAAATTTGGGACATGAAGAGGTATGCGTCTGCATTTCCGGGATTGGCTTCAATCTCTTTTTTTAGATTTTCGATGGCTTTGTCCGGATCGTCTTCATCTCGGATGGCTAAGCGGGCTGTTCTCATATACATGCTTTGACATGCAGCAAGTACCAATACAGCAATAATTACCAAGAATATTGGAAGATATTTTTTCATTTGTTCTCCTTTTAAGAAAATTTTCTGAAAAATCCGAGTGGCGGATAGTTCGTCAAGAATTTTCATACTGTGACGATACCCTTTTGACCCAAAGTGTAAGATTGTCAATTTTTACCACTTCGACGGGTTCGTTCTTATCAATTTTGCCTTCTGTGGAAATTGCAGTCCAAAGTTCGCCACGAATAAAAACCTGTCCCTCGGGATCGAGCACAGTTCTTGTGAGCCCTCGTTCGCCGATCTCACCTTCTCGTCCTGTGGTTACTTTGCTTTTATGAACTTTTACAACCAGCGTAGCAAGAAGCAGAAAGAACAGTATCGTAAAGATCGCCACGCCGATTATGAGAGAGAGTGAAATCCGAAGGAATGGTGCTTTGGATTGGATCAACATCATAGAGCCCAATACAATACCCACGACACCTCCTATCCCTAAAATTCCAGAGGATTGCACCTTTATTTCCAATAGGATCAAGATGAACCCAACTGCGATAAGTAATAATCCCACAATATTGACCGGCAGACTTGAAAGCGCGAAAAAGGCAAGCAACAGAGATATTGCACCAAACACACCCGCAAAACCGATTCCGGGCGATGAGAACTCAGCAAGAATGCCGTAAATTCCAAGCATGAGCAGTATGTAGGCAATATTGGGATTGCTAATGTGGTATAAAAATTTTTCTATGAAATTCATTCTATGAGGAATAACATCTGCATGCTCAGTACTCATAATGAATACTCTATCTTTTTTGATTATTTCGGAGGAATTAATTTGTTTGAATAGTTCTTTTCTTGAAGAGGCAACATAATTTATGACATTCTCTTCAAGTGCTTCTCTTGCATGAAGAGAAATGCTTTCGGAAACCATCTGCTTCGCGATTTCTTCGTTACGATCCGTTTTCTTAGCAATAGATGCAACATAAGATAGCATATCATTGACTACTTTCTTTTCCATAGTTGAATCGATCTTTGCTCCCATAGAAACCGGATGTGCAGCGCCGATACTCGATGTTGGTGTCATTGCATTTATGTCACAGGCAAGCATTATGATCGCTCCTGCAGATGCGGCACGGGCGCCTTCCGGGGTGACATATCCAATAATAGGAATATCGGAATTCATGATCTTTTTGATGATTTCCCTCATTGAAGTATCGAGCCCGCCCGGAGTGTTGATCTCGAGCAGAACTGCCGCATCAACTGCTTCTGCTTTTTCGATCCTGTCTATAATGTAGTTTGCGATAGGTGGTCCGATTGTTCCATCAATCGTAAGAAGGTATATCTCATCAATTGTAGTTTGGGCGTGAATAATAAAAGGAAGAAATAAAATAAAAATTATAATAAATATTTTTTTCATTTGAAACTCCACTATTATTGGAAGAATCCATTTTTTAGTGTCAATTATTTCTTGAAAAAAAATATTAGTAACCACGAAAAACACGAAAAAAAAAATTTAGAAATTGGAAATTTTAAAAATAAATTTAATTCTTAATCTGCGAGGATCAGCTCAATCTGCGTGGGTCTGCGTCCTATTTTCCTACTAAAAATTATAAATTATAAAACTTTTCGTGATTTTTTGTGTCATTTCGCCTTACGGGGCGTATCCGCCAGCTGGCGGAGAAGACGGTTGGTTAAAATTCTTTAATGCGCTCACCAGCCCCGAAAACCTTGACATCATATCCTATAAATAATGCAAAAGTCGCATGGAAAATAATGAAATCACCTTTTCCGATATAGCTCCCCTCGTCGATGGAGGACAGTATTATTGTAAGTGGGAAACCGACTTGGCATTTAAAATAAATGTCACTATTACCGGACTGAACGAAACCTCGAAAGTTTTTCTGAAATTTAGGGAAAAAGCAGAAAAGGGCTGGAAGCAAATCATTATGAGCGCTGTTGAAAAGAACCGATATGAAGCAGCGATAAAAACAGAGGAAACAGGTTTATACGAATACACTTTTACAGTTGAGACCAGTGGCGACAGTATTACTCATGAGCGAATTTATGAAGTCTATTTTGATCGACCCCGAGCACGTTTTGCAGCATGGTATGAGATGTGGCCCCGATCACAAGGAAAGATCAAGGGCAAAAGTGCTACCTTCGAAGATATGATAAACCGATTGCCATATGTACACGATCTTGGCTTTGATACGATCTATCTTGCGCCGACTTATCCGGTGGGAAGGACAAATAAGAAAGGTCCAAATAATTCACTCCAGGCAGGTCCCAATGATCCTGGAAGTCTCTATTCTATCGGCAATGAGCATGGTGGTCATAAAGCGGTTAATCCTGATTTCGGCACGATGGAGGATTTTCATCGTTTCATAAAAGAAGCAGCCAAGTTCGGCATTGAATTAGTCCTCGATATTATCTTTACTTGCTCTCCTGACCATCCGTGGATAAAACAGCATCCTGAGTGGTTTTATCATAATCCCGACGGCACGATAAAATATGCTGAAAATCCACCCAAAAAATATGAAGATGTTCATCCGCTAAATTTTGAGTGCGAGAATTATCAAGAATTATGGAATGAGCTTCGAAATATTTTCCTTTTCTGGATCGATCAGGGAATTCGCACATTTCGTGTGGATAATCC
>MVCT01000080.1 GCA_002049945.1 Candidatus Cloacimonas sp. 4484_140 | reverse complement strand
TCGTTCTTGTGATTGCAGCACCTCATACCCGAAATGAGCATTAAAGCATACATTGTTTCCTGTGAACGGACTATCAGTAGCTTCAGCTTTTAGTATGATGTCATCTTTTTTCATGTATGTGACGCTGCAGCCGGCTCCGCATAATGCACAGGTTGTCTGAACTTCATCAAAATCAAGAGGTGCTAATTTATACTGTGTATTTTTCGGAGTAAGCGCACCGACAGGACAGACATCGATACATTTTCCGCAGCTCAAACAGGATGTGTTCATAAGCGATTCACCGAATTCAGGAGCAACAAGGGTTTTAAATCCGCGATAAATATAACCTAAGGCACCAACACCTTGTATTTCAAGACAGGTTCTCACACAGCGTCCGCAATTTACGCACTTGTTTGGATCGCGAAGAATAAATGGATGAGTTTTATCAATAGGATGATTGTTCACCTCTCCTACAAAACGTGTGGCAATGACATCATAATCTGTTGCATACTTGCGCAGCACACAGGTAGGATTGACATCACAACCGCATTCGATACAGCGAGCAGTCTCATCATGTACCTGCTTATTTGTAAAAACTTTCTCAACTTCTTTGAAATTTGATATTCTTTCTTTTACATCGAGATGCTCTGAAGAAACTCGGGACGCTTTCTCGTATTCTTTGAAATCTTCAGGATCGAGGTCTTTATATGATTCAGCTTTTTTGCTGTTGAATTTTTCCTTTTGATGAATTTCTTCACCCTTAAGGAATGCATCGATGCTCTTGGCTGCTTTGTAGGCATCTGCAACGCATTCAATAACTGTAGAGGGACCTCTTGTAAGATCTCCGCCGGCAAATATCTTATTGATGTTTGTACACATTGTGTCTTCATCGACTTCAATTGTGCTCCATCGTGTCAGATTAAGATTTTTTCCGTTTATTTTTGCAATTTCATCGAGCAGGAATTGCGTATCCGGTTTCTGGCTTACAGCTGGAATAACCGTATCGATCTGCATAATGAATTCAGAGTTTTCAAGAGGAACTGGCCTGCGTCTGCCGCTGCTGTCCGGTTCTCCGAGACGCATTTTGATGATCTGCATACCTTCAACCTTGCCGTTTTTTCCGATGATCTTTGTAGGATTCTGCAGCAGATGAAATTCGACTCCTTCTTCTTTTGCATCTATTACTTCCGCTTCATCGGCAGGCATCTGTTCCTCAGCGCGGCGGTACACGATCAGGACTTTTTCCGCACCAAGACGAAGAGCTGTTCTTGCCGCATCGATAGCGGTATTTCCCCCACCGATCACTGCAACTTTCTTTCCAATTTTTGTGATCTTTCCATCAACTACATCGCGAAGAAAATCAATACCAAGATAGCATCCTTCGAGGTCCTCCCCCTCGATGTGCATGCTGACCGCAGTCCATGCGCCAAAGCCCAAAAATACAGCATCGTATTCTTTATATAGAAATTGAAGTGTGAAATCTCTTCCGAGACGTTCATTATTATGAATTTCTACTCCGAGTTTCTTTATCAAATTTATTTCTTTATCGAGTATTTCTTTGGGTAAACGATATTCGGGAATACCATAACGAAGCATACCTCCGCTTTCGGGCATTGCCTCGTAAATTTTACATTTATGTCCCTGTTGTGCAAGATAATAGGCAACTGTCAAACCAGCCGGACCTGCGCCGATAATTGCAACATCTTTACCTGTTGAAGGTTTACACTCAGGAATGTATGTATTCGCAGAATCTTCAATATCTTTATCCGCAGCATATCGCTTGATCTGGCGTATTGCAATGGGCTCATCGATGATCTGACGACGGCATTCTTTTTCGCAGAAAGCAGGGCAAATACGTCCTACGGAAAGTGGTAAAGGGAGCCGTTCTTTGATGAGCTTGACCGCTTCGTGATATAGTCCGTTATTAACCAATGCTATATATCCCTGCACATCAACCCGTGCCGGACATTCCAGGATACAGGGAGCAGTACAATCCGCATAGTGGTCCGAAAGGAGAAGTTCCAGAGCCATTTGTCGCGCAGCATGCACCTCCTCGGAATCTGTATTGACTTCCATTCCCTCATAAACTTTTGTGGCACAGGAAGGGACAAAACCCTTTGCACCTTTCACTTCTACCAAGCAGACCCAGCACGAGCCGTAGGGTTTCAAATATTCGTCGTTGCAAAGAGTTGGTATCTCAATGCCGTATTCAGTAGCAACTTCGAGGATCGTCTGACCTTCTCGTACAGTTACTTCTTTTCCATTCAATAAAATTTTTATATCTGCCATAACGCCCACTTATAATTTTTCCACTGCATCAAATTTACATGCGGCCATACAGGCACCGCACTTTGTGCAGATATCTTGATTGATAATATGAACTTCTTTTTTCTCACCTGTGATAGCTTCCACCGGACACGCACGCTTGCACGCTCCACAACCGATACATTTATCTTCTATGATGAGATATTTTATAAGGTTTTTACAGACGCCAGCAGGACAGGTTTTGTCATTAATATGAGCTTCATATTCATCTCTGAAATATTTGATCGTAGTAAGCACTGGATTGGGAGCTGTTTGTCCAAGTCCGCACAAAGAACCTTTTATGATCTTACGGGAAAGGTCTTCCAGTTTTTCAATATCTCCGGGTTCGCCTTTTCCTTGAGTAATTCTGTTAAGTATTTCAAGCATCCGTTTGGTTCCTATACGGCAGAACGTACATTTTCCGCAGGATTCGTCCTGAGTAAAATTCAGGAAGAAACGAGCCATATCAACCATGCAGGTTGTGTCATCCATGACGACCATTCCGCCCGAGCCCATGATAGCGCCTGTTTTTGTGAGCGAGTCATAATCGACAGGAGTGTCGAGAAGACTTTCCGGAATACATCCGCCTGAAGGACCGCCAAGTTGAACAGCTTTAAATTTTCTATCCCCTATGATGCCGCCGCCGACTTTATAGATCACATCCCGCAGCGTCATACCCATAGGAACTTCCACCAGTCCGCCGTTTTTTATCTTGCCTGTGAGTGCAAAAACTTTTGTGCCCTTGCTCTTTTCAGTGCCGAATTCTGCATATTTCTTTGCACCATTTCTGATAATCCATGAAACATTTGATAAGGTTTCCACATTATTGATGTTCGATGGCTTTCCCCACAAACCCGATTCTGCAGGATAAGGAGGACGAAGCGTAGGCATTCCTCTTTTACCTTCGATCGAGCACATGAGAGCAGTTTCCTCGCCGCATACAAAAGCACCCGCGCCTTCATAGACAGTTAGATCAAAATTGAAATCCGATCCCATAATATTTCTTCCGAGAAAACCTTTTTCTTTTGCTTTTGCGATCGCAATCCTAAGCCGTTTCACTGCAAGAGGATATTCCGCACGGCAATAAATATAACCTGTATCTGAGCCAATTGCATAAGCAGCGATCAGCATGCCTTCAAGGACACTATGGGGATCTCCTTCGAGTACACTTCTGTCCATAAATGCGCCCGGATCACCCTCATCGGCATTACAGATCACATACTTTTTATCTGCAGAATTGTTATATGCGAACTGCCATTTCAATCCTGTTGGGAAACCTGCGCCGCCGCGACCTCTTAACCCGCTTTCTTTGATCTCTTCGATCACATCGACTGGAGACATATCTTTCAAAACATCTTGCAAAGCTTTATAACCGCCGCGTTCAATATACTCATCAATGGATTCCGGATCGATCACTCCGCAGTTTCGAAGCACTATTCTTGTCTGGTAATCGAGTATTACTTTCTCTTCTCCGCCAAGCTTGTCAGAAAAGACAATGTGATCGGTCAGAGGTTTTTTCTCGATAAAATGGGCGTGAAGGATATCATCCATATCCGCTGCCTTGAGATAGCCGTACATAGTGCTGCCGAACTCATCATCTTCGATTTCCATCAGCACTTCTGCATAGCACATCCCAATACAACCGGTGTGATCCAATTGTGCGTTTACATCATGTTCTTTAAGAAAGCTTTCCACCTTCTCGAGGACATTCAAACCGTCAGCTGCAATTCCGCAGCTCGCTAAACCAATTTTTATTCTTACTGATTTTTCCAAATTCTCTCCTAATCCGATTAAATTTGGTTCTTTATTTTTTGATTAATACTGAGCTAATATATCTTTGATCTTACCAGGGGTAAGGCGACCATATGCTTTATCATTGACCATGATCACCGGCGCAAGACTGCAACATCCAAGGCATGCGACTTCTTCGACAGTAAATTTCAGATCTTTTGTTGTACCGCCCGGTTCTACCTTCAATTCTTCATAGAGAGCTTCAGAAATTTTCGGAGCATTGGCAACATGACATGCAGTTCCATGGCAGATACGGATGATGTTCTTTCCAATTGGATGCATACGGAATTGAGTATAAAAGGTCGCTACACCGTAGATTTCTGAAACAGGTATTGGGATTTTTTTAGATATGTATTCCATAGCTTCCTTGGAAAGAAATCCAAGCTGTGCCTGCGTCTTTTGTAAAATGGGAATCAAGGAACCTTTTCTACCTTCAAATTCGTGTAAGACTGCATCAATTTTATCGAAATCACTCTCTGCCATATATGAAGTCCTTGCTTAATTTTTGACACGTTGAAGGGGTGTGCCCTTGAGCAGTCAAGTTATTTGGAAAATTGCCTTTGACCTCAAAAACGAGTGAAAAGTGCTATGAATTTTTTATCTGAAAACTCTGTTTTCCAATGAAAATTTTTAAATCATACCTATTGATTTTTCCCTTTCTTGAATTCTTCTAAAGTAATTGAACTTTGCCAATATATATTAAAAATTGCTTTTAATCCCATAACCAGATCAAGATGCTCAACAATTAATGCAGTTAATTTTGAGCCGGAAGGAATCTTATCTTCTAAAATGAACATGACGATCCTTTCGTCAAAAAGATACATTTTAAATGGAATTGGTAATTCCTCAGCAATCTTCACATCTTCACCTGCGTTTTTGAACAATTCGATGCTATTCATTAAATTTACATCTCTTAAATCTTTAATATCATAAATTGTTCTATAATATACTCCTTGATCCAGTGAGTTGAACTCTACAAGATTATGTGGTTTAGTTATATCCATCGCTAAAGGACCTTTTACCAGTGCCAGCACTTCCATAGTTGCAATTTCTTCGAGTGATTCAAATTTCTTTATTATGCTGTTTTTTTCTCTGATCACCTGTATATAATCAAGAGGATCTATCATTTCTTTTTGGGAATGATATAGTGGAATTAGCGCTTCCGAAAGACTTGAAAGAAGAATATTATTATTTTCAAACTCAAATTTAAGTTTTTGTCTGAGTCCGGAAAATGCCGTTTCAGGATTGGTTGGGGCATATTTTTTTACACTACCCAAGATTTCGGTGCACAATCCTTTTTCAACCAATCTGTGTAAATATTCATACGTTTTGGGTCTGGAAATACCTGTAAGTTTTGATATTTCTGAAGCAGTAAAATTTTTTTTCTTTAATAAATTAATATAAATTTTAGCTTCAGACTCCTTTAATCCAATTTTGATTAAGTTACTGATCGAATACTCTTCTTTCATATTTTTTTCTCTAATTAATTCAATAACAAAATCTTATTAATTGAATCATATTCTTTTGAATCATTCTTTGTTTTAAATCTCAGGAAATAAACACCACTAGCCAGATCATTTGCAGCCCATTGTACTTTATGACTGCCGGTTTCTTTCATGCCATCAATGATGGTTGCTACTTTCTGTCCCCGAATATTATAGAGAGATATCTTAACTTTTTCAGGTTGATAAAGAGAAAATGATATTTGGCAGGAATTTCTAAATGGATTTGGAGAAAACTTCAGGTTATAAAAAGATGTTTGATCATGCTCATTATCAGCAGAAACCCCATATTGACCTATGACTGCTCTAATATAATAATCACACGCTGAAACTGCCCAATTACCTATGAAGACCTCAAGTCAACCAATGTCCAGGCATGAGGAGTGCTAAGTGTATTACTTGGGTAAATTGGAATTGGTCCTAATTGTACATCTGTAGGCATTCCATTAAAATTCTCCCAAACATAAACATCGACTGTATCTAAGGGATTTGCAGGATCAGTATAGAATTTAAAAAACAGACTAGTAAGATATTGTGGTGTAGTGGGTGTAAAACGTACTGCTATTTTATCATTAAGTGAAAACGAATATATGAATTCAGGAGAATCATCATCATAATAAAGAATTATTCCAAATATATGACCAAATATTTCACTTTCACCACTATTTGGTGGAGTTGCATTGTCTGATGCACTTATATAATAATCAACCCACGTGCCTGCTTCTTGAAATGGTATCGTGAAATAGTACATATCTCCTACTACAAAACTTGGGAGTACTTCGATAAATAATGAATCGTTATTGAGAGAATAAAAGAGACTTGCTTCCTGTACTCCTGATATATCAGTGATTTCGGCTGAGATAACTATATCTTCATCTTCGAGCCAGCTTAACGTATCAGGATATGGAATATGTAAAATTAATGGTGGTGTCGTATCAACATAAGATCCTAGAACCATAAAGTCATCTATATAAATTCCATCACATTCTGTAGCACTATCGGAATATAATCGGAATCTAAACAAAACATCTTCATTTCCTGCATAAAAACCGATATCAATAGTTTCTAATGTCCATTCAGTCTGCAATCCGTTAAACACCTCCATTTGCGTCCATGTAATACCGGAATCCACCGATACCTCTAAATACACAAAATCAAAACTTTCCTCGAGTTCATATTTTGTCCAGAATGTAATTTCAGCGGATTG
>MVCT01000079.1 GCA_002049945.1 Candidatus Cloacimonas sp. 4484_140 | reverse complement strand
TACACGCAGATTGGACAGATTTTCGCAGATAAAAATATTGAATTCCCCACCCATCACCGTTGCACTTCAGTCTACTCCGCCAGTTGGCGGATACGCCCCGACAGGACGCTGTGGCAAGCAGAGGAATATTCGCTGATGACAAAGTAATTCCACAAAAAAGACATGTCATTCCCTCGAAAGAGGGAATCCAGTATTTTTTATGATAAAGAGGAGAAAGTGTGATGTTATTAATGATCAATATGAGATTGTTAAATTATAAAAGCACATAAATTGGACAGATTTTCGCAGATAAAGAATTAGCTTTTTCACCTCGTTCCCAAAGCCCTCAGCATCCTCTCGTTCCCAAAGCCCTCTTTGGGAACGCATAATATTTCTGAATTTTTTGACTTAAAAAAACACATTCCAATAATGTCAAAAAACACGAAAGAGAGAGTATATGAAAAAGATTATTGTATGTGGAATGCTGATTTGTGCTACTTTTACGATGCTGCATGCACAGCATTCAGAATCCAATCCATTTCAGGACTATAATGCAGATCAGAATGCAACGACCTTTGAGAATGCGTTTAAGCATTATTCCGCCCAGCTTGCAGAGAATGAAGATGAAGACAACGCCCGTTTAATGCTGTCCTATTTGTATTTGGTCGAACTGGAGAGAATGCTTGAGCAGTTTAAAACCCGTGTCGATTCGCTGACTCCGAAATTTCAATTCCAGTATGCGAATCTGCTGCTCGAACTCAGAAAATATGATGAATCAATTGAGATTTATGATATATTGAATACCAATTATCCGAATTGGTCCTGCCCCTGGAGGCATAAGGGAGAAGCATACTTCAAATCCGATGATCTGGTGCACGCGGAAACTGCTCTACAAAAATCAATTGTAGCTCGAATTGAACATTATGACGCTTATGTCATGCTTGCAGAAGTGCAGGAAGCAATGGGCAAAAATGATGAAGCCCTTGCAACCCTGGAAACCGGTTTTACTTACAAGGGCAAGGATATCGAAGATCCCGATGAAGAGGTTGATGACCTCGATGTGCAGTTCCTATATCTCAGATTGTTAAAAGCAAATGACAGGCAGAATGAGTTTGAACAACAGAAAAAGAAGCTAAAGAAGGTAGCTCCATCAGATGAGCGGTGGAAGGAAATTAAATGAGAAAATTTGCCCTGTTTGTTGTTGTAATTCTTGTAATCTTTTCTTCTTTATTATATGCACAGGATCCGCAGGGATATATCGAACTCAAGGAAGACAAAAAGATCGTGCGGGTGTGGGGAACACATTATGAACGCGGTTATGCGCAGGGCTATCTACTCTGCAATGAGATAATAGATGTATTCTGCAATTATTTTCTGGGATATCTTTTTAGTAATAATGCCTATTTTTACGGCATTACCCGAGCGAATTTTGAGTTGAGCTTTGTAATTGACGACAAATATATCACTGAAGGAAATGGAGTACTGGATGGCATAATTGCCGGCGGGCAGTCTTTATATAATGATGTATTGGGACGGGATATTGATGTTACCGATCTGATGATGTGCAATTCTATTATAGATTTACCTTATGACAAAAATCTTTTTTCTGATAATTCGCTTTGTTCTTCTCTTACAAGTTGGGGATCGAGCACAATAAATGCACCTGAACTTTTGGGTGAAAGCATCATTACTCGTTTTCTCGATTGGACTCCTCATCAAACGCTTATGGACAATCATATTCTTCTAATATCCTTTCCCACAGAGCCCGATGAGCAGAACTGGATTTCCTTTACATTTCCGGGTTTGTTCGGCTGCCTTTCATCAATAAATGAAAGCGGTGTGGGCTCCTTCTATAATGTCGGCAATAATAATTCCTATAATCCGCAAGATACCTTTGAGCCAATATTTTTTTCTATAAGAAACGGCATCGAAGCAGTGGATTATGACGGCTCAGGGCAGTGCAATCCAATGGATGTGGTACATGCAGTAAACGACGATGTACAGCGAACCGGCTCGATCATGAATGTGCTCAGCTCGACAGAAAAGGATAGCTTTGCACTAATTATAGAATGCAACAATTCCATGGGCATTACAGTTCGTACGCAAGTAGACAATACAGAAATTCCCGGAGATAACCTTGCTGCGACCAATCATTTCAGGAAATTATATACGCCTGTATATTGCTACAGATATGAGGGCATTGTAGATTCACTGGACATAAGCACTTTCATTGATCCCGAGAGGAGCTGGACTCTGATTTCCGGTGCCGCAGGTATCTCATCCAATATTCAGGCAATTCAGTATATTCCCTCGACTGGTGCGATCTTATGGTCGGCAAGAACAGGCAGTGTTCCGGCATATATACTAGCACCAACATCCTTTACAACAGATGAACTGTTTGAGTATGTAAGTGTTGACGATCATTCATCCACTCAAGATGGAGAACTTCTCATCAAGGAAATATTTCCTTATCCTGCCCAAAATGAGATCAATATTGTATATTTCTCAAAAAAAGCAAAGAATGTTGTTTGTTCTATTTATGATGTAAGAGGAAGAAAAGTTTATCAACAGAAAATTCAGACTACTGCTGGTGAAAATGAGTTTACTCTTAATATTTCAACTACCCTTTCTTCGGGACTGTACTTTATCAGGATGAGTGACAATACTGTGAGTGCAACTGAAAAGATAATCATCGTGAGGTAGGAATAATGAAACCCACATCAGTTATAATTTTGCAGAATCTCTATTATATCGGCACTGCGATCGGTTTTATCATCAAAGAAATATTCTGGCTGCGTATCGTACTCATTATTGCAGGATTGTGCATGATAGTACGTGGAATCATCCTTCAGGATTACGTGATTATATTCTGGATGTCTCTCTTTGCAGTGATCAACCTTGTTCAGGTCATACGCATTCTACTTGAGAATAAAGAAGTGCATATTGATGAAGAAATTCTCGATCTCTATAAAAAAATATTTTCCAATATGACCTCAAAGGAGTTCATGCTTTTCTGGAAGATGGGGGAAGAGAGAAAACTTCGTAAGGATCATTATATCTGTCATGACAACGTAAAAATCGATGAGGTAATTCAGATCATTGACGGCACTGCTGTTGTGAAGAAAAATGACAAAGTCGTTACCCATTTATCACGCGGTTATTTCATTGCAGAAATGCAGTATCTCATGAAGGAAAATCCCTCTGCAGATGTGATCGCAGAAACTGATGTGCGCATTATTGTCTGGAAACACGCTAAGTTAAAGCGTCTGAAAGAAACCTATCCAAACCTATATACTAAATTCCACCTTATACTCAGCAAGGATCTAACCTATAAATTAAAACGCTACTTATAAGAAGGCCACTATGAATTTACTCCTTTTTGTTATAGTAATCATCATTTCTTTTACTGTGGTTCGGATTGGCGCAGTTGCCTTTGAGCTCACCGGACTGGAATGGTCAATCGCGAAATTCCAGGCACTTTCCTGTTTTACAGGTACCGGCTTTACTACGAAAGAATCTGAACTTATCGTGAAAAGCCATCAGCGGCGGAAGATCGCTAAAATTCTTATGATTTTCGGTCATGCAGGTTTGGTAACACTCATTGCGACTTTTGTGAATTCTATGCGTCCATCTCAGCTTGTGCATAAAGTTTTTCAGCCCATCATCCATCTCGATAAGCTTCCGACATTGTCTGTTCTAATCAATATTGTGATCATTGCACTTTTTTGCTGGATCATTTTTTCTCTATTTTCCCATACAAAATTTTCACAAAAACTCACAAAGGTCATACAAAATTTCTTTCTGAAAAAAAACATCATCACCCGCACTTATGTGCAGGATCTCGTAACTTCTGCAGGTGGATTCGGTATTGTAAATATTGAAGTCACTGACCGCAGTGAGTTGTATCATTTGGATATGGCTTCGATCATAAAGAAATATCCTGTTATGAAGGTCATCGCTATTGAACGTGGCAGAAATATCATTACAAATCTCACTAATGAAACAAGAATTCTGCTCGGTGATAATATCATTTCATACGGTAAGATCGATGAGATTAAAAAAGTCCTTCATCAGCGACTGATCGACAAAGTGAAGGATAGTGTCAGCACTCATAAGAAGAAAAATGTCAAAAAGAAAAAATGAATAAATTTTTGCTTGGTGTTCTCTTTCTCCTGTTGACCGCTCATGCTCTTTTAGCTCAGGGAAGCTGGATGCCGGAAAAAACTTACTGGCCCCGCACACTCATAGATTCCAGCCAAATCCTTGTTCAAGAAGTTCGGGATAGAGTTACTCGTGCTCCATTTAGTTCATGGTATGCAAGTATTATTTATGCATCAAATATCGACTATTCGACCTGTAGCTGGGAGAAACAAAAAGCACGTATCGCTCGCTGTGCTGCATTCAGATTTTTTATTGAAGGAGACACATTATACGGAGATAAGGCAAAGGAATATCTACTCGTCGCAAATAGAGAGAATGCCGGCAGTATTACCGAGGAATACACGAATATAATCTGGGACTCAGAGATCATTTCGATGATCAGTATTGCTTATGATTTTCTGAAAGGGAATAATTATAATTTCGGAGGTGATGAGCAAAGTGTCAGGGATAGAATTCAATGGGTAACCGGCTCACTTTATCATGACGTTGTGGATGATGATTTCGGACTGCTCCATTATGCCTGGGTTGTGGGTCACGGAGAAGAAACAAATTACGGAGTGAAGCTTGCATCTGCAGTAGGAATGGCTGCCATTGTGCTCAATACTGAAACCAGCGGTAGCAATTATGCCAGACCGTCAACGTGGATCGAGTATGCAGTAACAAAACTCTACAGGCAGTTCGGGCTTTATCTTGTTGATCAGGATGGGGGATGGGCAGAAGGACATCATTACCTCGGGTTCAGTGCTGTGAATTTCATACCTTTCGCATTTTCTTATGAAAATTTTACTGATGGCATACCTCAGGTTTTTGGAAGTACAACGTATCCGCCTCCTCTGCAGCAATATAGGTTTCAGCAAAACACCGAATGGGGAATTAAAATTCGTATGCCAGATGGCTCACGCCCACCGTTAGATGACAGCTTTCTGAACTCATATTATTACAGTGCGGCTTTTGCATCCTATTATGATAATGATGTTTTGGCTTGGGATTATATACATAGCGATAGTCCTTATAATACATGGGCGTCTTCATCGAATATGGATGTCGAGATGATATGCCTGTACGATGATATTTATGAAGGCACAACCGAGCCAGATTACACAACCATCTTTCTGCCCGATGCCGGACAAGCAGTTTTTAGAAATAATTGGGATAATGATGCGAACTATATGTGCTTGGTAGGGGAACATGATATTGCTCGAACCGGTGGACGATCTCACGAACATCCCGACAATACGAGTTTCATAATACATGCACTTGGCGAGTATTTGGCAATGGATTCCGGATACATTAGCTGGAATGAGCATGATAAGGTTAGATACGCTGATAATCATAATCTGATCCTCGTGAACGGAAGCGGTCCATCTTCTGCAGGAAGTTATACAGCAAACGGTACAGACGCCTTTATTGAGAATTTTTATGATACGCAATTTCTCGATTATGCAGAAGTGCAAACCAATTACCAGAATGTTGATTTTACTCGATGCACCAGTTTTTTTGATAATAAATATTTCATACTCACGGATTTTGTAAGTTCCTCTTCTACGAAAAGTTACGAATGGCTTCTTCATGGAAACGGAGGGGGCTCGACAGGTGGGGGATTCACTTTTCTGACTAATGATTCACGAACTACGATCGGCTCACAATACACACAAAATAATGTCTCGCTTGATTGTTATATAAATTCCATAAATTCAATAAATTTTTCTTCTTATGATGATTATCATGATGACGGCACCTATAATGTGCCTGCAACGCATACGGTCACCAAAGCAACGAGTTCGGGCTCGAATACGATTTTTTCATCCATTCTCATTCCACACGAAAGCACACAAAATATTTCGTATGAACCGCTTAATTACGGATCAACGGTCGGTGGATTGGTTGCAATAGACAGCACGAAAATTCTCACGCTTGCAAAGGATTATACCTACGGCATTTCCACGCTCTTTGATTCTGTGCCACTTGTTTTTAATGCGAAGTATCTCGCAATTTCAAAGGAGAATGGAGCGTTCCAACCGACAAATGTTGTGCTCAAGTATGGTGATTACCT
>MVCT01000078.1 GCA_002049945.1 Candidatus Cloacimonas sp. 4484_140 | reverse complement strand
TCTGTTACAAACATATCGTTCCTATCGGAACTTTTAATTCAATCTTTTATTCATAACCTTCTACGCCGTAGGTGTTGAATATTTATAACCGGATGCGTAAGCGTCTGGTATATGAATAAAACGGAAAAGAGCGCCATAGGTGCGATATGTTATGGGAAAATATAATGTTGTCATATCAAGCTTAGCATGGAAGTTGTAATTGACTTAACAGTAGGGTTAAAATTAACAGTTTTTCTAAAAGTAATTTTCCACGAAGATTTCTCTGCAAACGATTTATTCATGCACTGCACCGAGCATCTTCCTCGAATTTTTGGGGGTATGCCTTATTAAATAGTTCATGTTGGGATATCCCCAAAATTTTTCAGGGGCATGTCACTTTCTCATTATAACACAAAAATAAGCTAATAAATAATAAAAGATGATAGCGGGACGAGTCGTAGTAAAGTACTGGCACAAAAATGATTCACAAAGTTTGGGAGACCCTTCTCCGCCAGCCGGCGGATCAGGGTGACAAAAGTATTTTATGTTAAATCTTTAGATTTACCGGAAAGTAATTTTCCAATAAGAAAATCCCTCAATCCCTTTATTCACAGTACCTCTCGGGTTTTACTTCCAAATTTTTGGGGGTATCCCTGAAACATCGCAATGGGGTCGATTATATGAAGAAATCCCCTCAATAACTCATTAAACTAATTGAATAATTTATATTATGTTGGTGAAAATTGAGCAACGATATTTACTTAATCAATTTTAATTAAGAGTCCACTCTAAAAAGTTCAATTTAAGAAATATAGAAACCGTTGAAACGGTTAACTCACTTTTTTGTTTCATTAACCGCCAACTTAAGTTGGCGGTTAATAAGAAGATAGTAACTTTAAACCGATTCATCGGTTTCCAAATATTTGAATATTTTCCTAACATATTTCTAATTATAACCTTTTTATAGTAAGCTCAATTAATAATATCTTTTCATAAAAAATATTTAAACAGAAAGCTATATGGTCTTATTGACCCCGATGTTTCTCCAACCATCCAAATTGCGGATTCTTAATTTTTTCAAATTCACCCATGTAAGGTTTGATATCTATAACTGGAGTTTCATCAAGCATATCAACATTTGTAAAGACAATTTTATTATTGTGCACTTGCTTCACTTTGATAACAGTCATGCCTATATGGTTTGGGCGATGCGGACTTCGAAGCGCAAACACTCCATGTTCCTTGTCCTCCCAGGAAGGATGCCCCTTCATATGTGTTTCCATGCTTTTATGGAAACAGAAAAGAACTATAAGATGTGAAAACCCATCAATATCTTTCATTGCTGGTTTGTATTTTTCATCAATTTCAATGACTGCTTCGATATTTTCTCTCTGATATCCCTGGCCGGGAACGTCCTTGAGATTTTTATACGGACTATGAATTATTCCAATCGGTTCGATTTTTATTGACCGCATTTAAACATCCTTTCTGGTTTGACATACTTTTTTGGAAAATTCTGAATTAATACAAGTTTTCCGGAATAATTAAAAATAGAGCTTGAAGTATTCGTTAAAAAACTTGACTGTAATTTTCTAATATAAAGTTATTTACTCATTAAACGCTGGAGGTTTATTTGTCAGTAAAGATCAGACTTAGAAGAATGGGTGCTCGTAATCAGCCTTCCTACAGAGTGGTTGTTGTTGACTCCCGCAAGAAAAGAGATGGTGCATTCATCGAGAAAATTGGATATTACGATCCTAAACCGGAAGAATATCAATATAAAATTGATCATGAACGAGCTTTATATTGGCTTGAGCAAGGTGCGATTCCTTCTGATACAGTAAGAAGTCTCTTAAAAAAAGAAGGTATTTTAAGGAAGTTTCACGAAAACAAGTATGGCAAAGCAACATCTGAGGTTGTATCAGAACAATCTGATGTAGCCAATGATGAAATAGATATGAACGCTGAAGACTCAGCAAAATAAGATCACCGCAGGAGGCGACCAATGAAAGAGTTAGTGGAATTCATTGCGAAAGCATTAGTTGATAACCCAGATGAAGTTGTTGTTAAAGAAGTATCCGGCGAACGGGTAACTCTTTATGAATTGAGAGTTGGCGAAGGCGAAGTTGGTAAAGTAATCGGCAAAGGCGGAAGAACTGCTAACGCTATGCGTACCATCCTGAATTCTGTCTCTACCAAGCATGGTAAAAGAGCAGAATTAGAAATCCTTGAATAACAATTTATGAATGGAAATTAACGATTTAATTTCCATCGGGGTTATTAAGAAAGTAATCGGGAATGGCGGAGTAGTTTCTGCTATTCCCGATACTTCTTTTCCAGAATATTATCTTACTATTCCTGAACTTTTCATCGTATTCCCCGATGAAACCGTACGTTTTGAAGCGATCGACACTATCGAACTGAAAAACGGAAAATATCTCATCAAATTTATGAATATAAACTTAAAAGATGAAGCTCGACAAATGATCAATGCCCATATTATGATTGCAGAAGATATGCTTCCTCCATTGGAAGAGGACGAATATTATCCAGTTCAATTTATCGAATACGAGGTGATCACAAAAGAGGGCGAGGTGATTGGAAACGTTGCTGATATTCTCTCCACGGCAGGTCAGGAAATTTTGATAATACCAAATGGAGACAAAGAAATCATGATTCCAATCTGTGATTTTTTCATAGAAAAAGTAGATAAGGAAAATAAAAAAATTATTATAAATCCAATTGAAGGTTTACTCGATGCACATTGATGTTCTGACACTTTTCCCGGAAATGTTCGATAGCCCTCTTTCGCATAGTATTGTAAAAAGAGCGATTGAAAGAAAAAAACTCTCGATCGAACTTATTGATTTTCGTGAATTTTCGCAAGACAAGCACAAGCAGGTTGATGACTACCCATTTGGAGGGGCTCCGGGTATGGTCATCAAACCCGAACCCATTTTTGAAGCTGTTGATTTCCTGAAAGAAAAAAGAAAAGAATTGTTGGAGAAAAATAAATTCCCGCTTATTTATTTGACGCCACAGGGAGAGACATATACCCAGCAAATCGCTGAAGAACTGAGCAAAAAAAAATATCTTGCATTTTTATGTGGGCATTACAAAGATGTTGATTATCGCGTTCGTGAACATCTGGTAACACGAGAAATATCAATTGGAAACTACGTGCTCTCCGGCGGAGAACTTCCTGCAATGATAATTATTGATTCTCTTGCCCGTTTGCAGGAAGGTGTGCTAACGAATATTGAATCTGCATACAGCGACTCATTTCAGGGCAACACGCTGGACGGTCCGTATTATACGCGCCCACGCGAATATCGAGGTTATAAAGTTCCTGATGTGTTACTCTCGGGTAATCATAAAATGATTGAAGAATGGCAAAAAAGTAAACGCAAAGAATTCACAGAAAAGGTGAAAGGAGTTCCCGATGTATGATAATCTATTTCTTGGACTGGTTCATAATCCGGTTTATAATAAAAATAAAGAGATCGTTACAACTTCTCTCACCAATCTTGATATTCATGATATTGCAAGAACCTGTAAAACTTATGGCATCAAAAACTATTTTCTAATTAATCCCGAGCAATCCCAGAAAGATATTTTCAATCGTTTAAAAGATTTTTGGCGAACAGGTCCCGGCAAACAATACAACATAAACCGTTTCGATGCTTTTAAACTCATCGAATTTGTGCCGGATATTGAAGCTGCAAAGCAATGGATCAAGGACAGATACTCCCAGGATCCTATTCTTATTACTACTTCTGCCAGGTTAGTTCCCGGAAGTGTTTCATACGAAGAAATGAGAAAAATAATCAACCGATCTTTCCCGAAACTCATTCTTTTTGGCACAGGATACGGTATGTCGGAAGAGCTGGTTAATTCGAGTAATTTTCATATTTTTAGAATTGAAGGAGCCGGTCCTTACAATCATCTTTCCGTACGCAGTGCAATTGCTATAACACTTGACAGGTTAATCGGTGATTACGAATAAAGGCATTAATCTAAATAAAACCAAAAGCAATAAATAAATAAGTAATAACGAGGTTTTTATGGATATTTTATATAGAGTTGGTCAAGAACAGATGAACATGGAATTGCCGGATTTCAATACCGGTGATACAGTGAAGGTACACTACACGATCCGAGAGTTTGAAAAACCTCGTATTCAGATATTTCAAGGTATAGTGATCCAGAAAAAGGGTTCTGGAGTCAATAAAACCTTTACCGTTCGAAAAATCAGTCATGGTGTTGCAGTAGAGCGTATTTTCCCTCTTTTCTCACCATTGATCCAAGAAATCGAAATAGTACGTTATGGACATGTCCGCCGCTCCAAGCTTTTCTATCTAAGAAAACTCCGAAGTAAAAGCACAAAGGTCAAACGAGGGAAAAAGCCGACACCAAAGAATAGAGTTAAAAATACAGACAGCGAACAAAAAGAGGTATAGCAACATAAGCATACAGAATCATTTCTGTTTTTCTTAACATTTGTTCACTTCGAATTTAATTTTTTCATGTTCTTTTCATAGCTCTAAGCTTTCTGAAAAATTATGTTTAAACGATTAGATTTCAGGAAAGAATATTGGCGATTCTTTGAACTGCTGATGTTCCCTGTTGCGATAGCCATTGGTTTTTTTATGGTATATCAGCAATTCCATCCGAAATACATCTCGCTTTTCAACGAATTCACAAAAATTTTTCTTTTCTATTTTGCATGTCTGAATATTCTGAAAATCTATTATAATCGTGGCAATTTTGCTTACATCAAAAAGATTTTCTTCGATCTCTGTGCCGTTGTAGTTTCCTTTATTTTTTATAACGATCTTATTGTTTTTCAGGTATATATTGTTCTTCGTCAGATAGTTCTTCTCATTGATATGCTTGCATCTACAAAACCGGCAGTGAATCTATTTTCACGCTTCAGGCGCCATCCTTCAAAAGTTATTTTACTAAGTTTTGGGATGATAATTCTGCTTGGCACGACTTTTTTGAGCTTACCTCTCGCTTCATCAAGTGGAGAGAGTATTGGACCGATCAATGCAGGATTTACTGCAACTTCGGCAACCTGTGTAACCGGCTTGATCGTTCTCGATACAGGTACTGATTTTTCATCTTTTGGACATGCGATAATACTTATATTGATGCAGATCGGTGGACTCGGTATAATGACTTTTTCCACAGCACTTATCATGCTTTTTGGAAAACAGATCAGTCTTCAGGGGCAATCACTGCTACAAGGAGTGCTCGGGGAAGCTTCAAAGGATAGTATGATTAAACTGCTTCGGGCGATCATACTTACAACTTTTATTTTTGAAGTGATCGGAGCAATGGTACTGTTTCTAAAATTCCGCCCACTTGCTCATTTTGCTCCACTTGCCAATTTTGATCTTCTCGGACATTGTATGTTCCATTCTGTTTCTGCCTTTTGTAATGCGGGATTCTGTCTATACCCTGACAGCTTCATGCAGTTTCAGGGAAGCTGGAGCGTAAATTTTGTTATCATGTCTCTGATAATCATTGGAGGGATCGGTTTCACTGTTATGCTCGATGTGTATAATAATGTGATCAAACGCAGACACATCCGTTTTTTATCATTACATTCAAAAGTTGTGATCGTAACTACAATTGCTTTGATCGTGATAGGAACTATTTTGATCTTTGCGTTTGAGTACAATAATCAATTAAATCAGCTTCCAATGAAAAATAGTATTCTGGCATCCGCCTTCCAATCGGTCACAACACGAACCGCTGGATTTAACACTCTTGATATTTCAAATATGAGCTTTGCTTCAGTGATCCTGATGATAGTGTTTATGTTTATTGGTGCCTCACCGGGTTCTACAGGCGGCGGTATAAAAACCACAAGCTTTGCAATTCTTGTTCTCTCAGTCTGGTCGATCATCAGACATAGAGAAGATGTGGAAGTGTTCCATTGCTCTGTCACTTCGGAAAATACCAGAAAAGTGATGTCTCTAATTACGATTTCCATCACGATTTTAGTTACCCTTATTATCGTGTTATGTGTTTCTGAAGCAAGCCAGGGATTCAAGTTTGAGCAGATCATATTTGGGGCATTTTCTGCTTTTGGAACTGTCGGACTATCAATGGGTATCACTCCACACTTGACACCCATTGGTAAAATTGCAATTATTGCTTTAATGTATTTGGGACGTGTTGGTCCTTTGACCATAGCGTTTGCTTTAAGTGAAAAAAAAATAAGTGTTCATTATCATTATCCTGATGAA
>MVCT01000004.1 GCA_002049945.1 Candidatus Cloacimonas sp. 4484_140 | reverse complement strand
TGAAATTACTTCAAGCCAATGATGAATTGACCAAGCTACAACTGAGACTGGAACAAAAGGTTGGAGATGCGATCAAACAGATACGGCAGCAGGATCACATGATAATCCGCCAGTCACGACAGGTGGCAATGGGTGAGCTCATGAACAATGTAGCCCATCATTGGAGGCAGCCGCTGGCAGCGGTAGGAGTGATCGTTCAGGACATTCAGGATGCCTTTCATGCGGATGAACTGAATGAAAAATATTTGGAGGAATCGGTTAATGAGGCGATGAAGCAGTTGCAGCAGATGTCAAAAACAATTACGGATATTTCCGAACTTTTTATCACAACCAAAGTTGAAAGATCTTTCAATGTAAAAGAAGAAATAGAAAAAATGATCCAGATTTTGTCCCAGAATTTCAAAGCAAATGACATAAATACATATTTGGATTGCGAAGAGGGTTGTACTATTTTAGGATATCCTCATGAATTTGCGCAGGTGGTGTTCAATATTTTGACAAATGCAAAAGAGATAATCGTCCAAAGAGAATGTAAGGAAAGAAGTATATTCCTGAAAATTTCAAATGAAAATAAGAGATGCAGGATCATAATTGAGGACACCGCAGGTGGAATAGATGATGAATTGATTGACAAAATATTCGAACCATATTTTTCTACGAAAGAAAATTTAATCGGAACAGGATTAGGTCTATATATGTCAAAAATGATTATTGAGAAGAACATGAAAGGTTCGCTTTCCGTGCAGAATACCGAGAAAGGAGCAGCGTTTACCATTGAAATCACAACCAATTAAAGAAACACCAAAAGATCTTTTACCTTTATCAATTATGTATGTCGAGGATGAAGGTGTCATTCTCCGTTCGATCAATACGATGATGGAACGTAAAATCAAAGATGTTTACATCGCGACTAATGGAGAAATTGGACTCAAGGTATTCAAAAAGCATAAGCCACAAATCGTTGTAACAGATATAAAGATGCCTGTCATGAACGGGCTGGAAATGATTGAGAAGATCAAGGAAATTGAACCTTCTACGAAATTTATCGTAGTTTCGGCTTATGGAGAAATAAACTATTTTATAAAAGCAATAGAACTTGGAGTTCAGGGTTTTATTCTCAAGCCGGTTAATGTGAACCAGCTTATGGGCATAATCCGGGAATTGGGCAACGGCATTTTACTTCAACAGGAGATAGAAAGAAAGGAAGAGGAGCGCAAGAAATCGGCCAAAGCGCTTCAGGAGCAGAAGGCATATTTCGAGCATCTTTTTGAAAGTTCACCGGAAGCAGTCGTGGTTGCTTCAAATGATGGGAAAATATTACAGATCAACTGCAAATTCTCAGAAATGTTCGGCTATGCTGAGGAAGAAGCAATTGGAAAAGCGCTGGATGAACTCGTTGCTGCTGATGATCTTTTGAACGAAGCTACTGAATACACCAAGCAAGTTGCTGATGGTAAAGATATACGGCTTGAAACAAAGCGTAAAACCAAAAGCGGAAAATTGTTAGATGTATCGATTCTTGGGACACCTATCATTATAGAAGGACAGCAGGTAGCAGTGTATGGTATTTATCGAGATATCACAGACAGGAAACGGGCTGAAGATGAGCTCAAAGCAAGTTATGAGAGATTACGGAAACTTATTGAGGATACTGTTAATGTGCTTGCCAATGTTGTTGAATTGCGAGATCCCTACACAGCGGGTCATCAGCATAATGTGGCTCAACTTGGGGTTGCCATTGCAGAGGAAATGAAATTTTCACCCGATATGATCGAAGGTATCCGCATTGGCGGGACTATGCATGATATCGGTAAGATTAAAGTACCGATCAGGGTATTGAATAAGTCTGAAATGCTTACAGATAAAGAATGGGAGCAGATCAAGAATCATCCTACTGTTGGATACGAACTTTTGAAGGACCTGGATTTTCCATGGCAGGTCGCAAAAATGGTGCAGCAACATCATGAACGTTTTAATGGATCCGGGTATCCAAACGGTTTGAAAAATGGTGAAATCCTGATGGAAGCAAGGATCCTTGCAGTAGCAGACGTTATTGAGGCAATGGCAAATGACAGACCCTATCGCCAAAGTCTTGGATTGGAAATAGCTCTTGAGGAAATCGAGGATAACAAAGGCATTCTATATGATCCCGATGTCGTTGAATCCGCTGTACGGATTTTAAAGAATGGCTCCTTTGTTTTTGATAAAAAACATAATGAATAACGAGAAAAGATTTCTATAAAATATATTCTGAAAATACTCCTGCAAAATTGACAAATATTTGCATTCAAAAAAATTTGAATAACTTATAATTAAGTTTACTCTAAAAAGTTTATGATATTGAAATATGTTAGAAAAATTTTTAAATATTTGGAAACCATTACTCTCCTACTCTCGTTCCCAAAGCCCCCTTTGGGAACGTAATGTATTATCGTCTTCCGTTACCAAGCAGGGGCTTGGTAACGAGAGTAGAACTTGGTGGTTAATGAAACAAAAAAGTGCATTAACCGTTTCAACGGTTTCTCGTTTTATTAAATCTTTTTTTTCGAGTGGACTTATAATTAGAAAAATCATATTCATGGAGCACGTATGCAAAAAGTAATTTTGTTTTTCACACTAATTATATTTTTATTCTCCGCTCAATCATTAATCGCTCAGGATAACGTAGCCAACGGAAGTATTCAACCCTCAGAAATTTCACATGGTGGAAAGGGTGTGATCACAGTAACCTTCACTATTCCGCAAGGAATGCATCAAAGCTTACAGGAAGATTATTTCTATATCGAAGCTGAAGAAGTAGAGGGGATCACATTTTTACCTACTCAATATCCTGAAGGTGTAGAAAAAGACGGTTTGATAAATTTTTACGAGTCCGTAACTTTGCAGCAGGAATTCACCATTTTGGAAGATCTTCCTGCAGGCGAGTATGAGCTGACAGTTTATGCAGGATACCAGTTCTGTGATGAGGCAGGCATGTGCCATTTTCCTGAAGAGGAGGAGCTTGTACTTTCTTTTGTTGTCAGTGGTGAGCAAAGTATTATTTCTACATTAGAGACAACCCCGACAGATTCCAAAACTGAAGTAGGATCTCCAACTGATACTGGGTTTGCAGAGATTAAAGTTAAACTTGATGGATTTGTCATGACAGATATTGCTGCCGGGTATCTGAAGAGTAAGGATTTTATCTCCTTTGCAGAAAATGCAAAAACAGCGGATGGCTTGTCTGCAAATAAATTTGCAGGAATGAGTATCTGGCTGATACTGCTTCTGATCGTTGTCGGCGGTATTGCACTTAATCTCACACCATGCGTTCTTCCTATGATGCCCATAACCATTGCAGTGCTTGGAGCCGGCACACAGGCGGAATCGAGAGCTAAGGGTTTTTTGATCGGAGGTATTTATGGAATTGGTATGATGCTTGCTTATGGCTCACTCGGTTTGATCGTGGTACTTACCGGGTCACGATTTGGTGCAATAAATTCTTCCCCGGTGTTTAATCTTATAATTGCGATTATATTCATTTTGCTTGCTCTTGCCATGTTTGATGTTTTTCCAATTGATTTCACAAAATTCCAGTCGGGCAAAATGGCTGGCAAAAAGACTGGAAAGGGAAAATACATAACAATTTTTGTACTGGGTGTGATAGCAGCAGTGCTTTCAGGTGCTTGCGTTGCTCCTGTCCTAATTTCGGTAATTCTGTATTCAGTTACTTTATATACTTCCGGTAATCCTGCCGGTTTGCTGCTTCCATTCCTGCTTGGTGCCGGTATGGCATTGCCCTGGCCCTTTGTCGGCGCAGGACTCTCGATCCTTCCCAAACCCGGGAAATGGATGAAGTGGATCAAGATCATCTTTGGAGTGATCATTCTTGTGATTGCTTTGTATTATGGCTATACAGCTATCCATATTTTCTCATCACAAGCTCAAGATACAGAACATGTTGTGGAGAATACAGCAGAAGATACAGATTCTGACTTGTATTGGACCCCTTCAATTATGGAAGGTCTTGATAGAGCAAAAGAAGAAGGAAAACCGGTTCTCATTGATTTCTGGGCAACGTGGTGTAAGAATTGCCTTGCAATGGAAGCAACAACATTCAAAGACGACAAGGTTGAAGAGATATTGAAAGATTTTATTCTTGTACGGTATCAGGCAGAGGACCTGAATAAATCCCCGACAAAAGAATTGCTCGATCATTTTAATGTGCTGGGACTTCCATCCTATATTGTGCTTTTACCCAAAAAAAATTAGAGGTTTAGTATATGAAAAAAATCGTATTTTTTGTGCTTGGAATTGTAATCCTGTTATCAATTTTTTCCTGCGATAGATTTAATCATCATTTTGATCCGGTTCTCACACCTTTTGAACAATTTTTAGAACGCTTTGCCGCTAAAGTCGAAGATGGTATCTTATATGATGATGTTGCTTCTATCATGACATATTATTCTGATACATATCTCAATGATGGCGCTGAAAAAGCTGATATGCAGAATCTTTATGAATCTCTCGCAGCAGCATCACCGGACAGCGTTGCAATCGAGATGGATATTTTATCTGAGTTTGATTATAAAGTGTCATATCGCATTATGACAGCAGGTGTTGATACAACGATCATCGATTATGCGCAAGCTCAGCGTGACAGCTTTCTTTTTATAGGAAATCAGGTCGCTCCTGCGGTTCCGCAAAAAGTGTTGGTTGAATTGTTTACGGCTACAACGTGTGTAAACTGTCCATACGCAGACGATGCTCTGAAGCAGTTGAAGGATGAGTATGGAGATCAATTTTATTACATCGAATATCATTTAGGCGACCAACTTGATATCGATAACGATGAAATTTATATCTACTATGATATGACGAACGATGGTATTCCTCAATCAATGTTTCAGGGACAGGTCAAAGTTATCGGTGGCGGAGAAGATACTTATGACGAGTATGATTTTACATTAAATACATTCTTTGATCAGGACGCTCTTGCCGAGATCAAAGATTTTTCCTACACAATTTCTGATACTTTGTATGGTCAGGTTAAAATTAGGAAAAACGATGCTCTTCCTTTGGAAGATCTTTATATAAAATATGTTCTTGTAGAAAAAGTTTCTTCTGTAGTTAATGTTCATTCTCACAAATACTGCGAGCAAGTGGCAATAGCAAAAGGCATGAAAAATATTGGCGAGGAAGATTTTTCCAATCCGATTCCTTTTACGCTTGGAATGCCTTCAACCGTTCCTGAGGATATAGTTCTCTATGTATGGCTGCAGACTCTTGAGGATCCTTATAATGCAGATGCGTGTAAAATTTATAATGTTATAGAAGAAGATATTTTACTTAGGAAAGGGAGCAATTAATGACGAAAACAATTACCATTCTGATATTCAGTGCTTTCTTTTTAATTTCTACTGTATTCGCACTGGATACAATGCCGGATTTTACTCTTGAGGACATCAACGGCGATCAGGTCAATTCTGATGAGTTATTGGATAAAAAAGCAGTGATCATTGATTTCTGGGCAAAGTGGTGCGGTCCGTGCAAGAAAGCCCTTCCTCATCTTAGCGATCTACAGGAAAAATATGAAGATCTTGTAAATGTGGTTTGTATAACCATCGATAAAGCACGTAACGGAGATAAAGCAAAATCCTTTGTGAAATCCAAGAAATTTGAATTCATTACGCTGTTTGATCCAAATAAAGATGTAAGTAACCTTTTCAATGTAAACACGATTCCTAGAACCTTCATTATTAATGAGAATGGAAAGATTGTGTACAGGCACGAGGGCTATACTCAGGGTGACGAGCACGATCTTGAAACCGAACTCAGGAAGATAATTTACAAAGATATTACCATCGAGGAACTCAACGAATTATTCCCACCTGAAGAATTGCCTGAACCGATAACTTATGTTTCACCGGTTTATCCTGAAAAAGCTCATGATGACAAAGTTGAAGCAGATATCATTCTCGATCTTGAGATCATGGAAGACGGCACTGTCGGGCAGGTATGCCTTATCAGCACAAGCAAAGACACAACTTGTGGCTTTGAGAAATCTGCCATTGATGCGGTTCAGGAATGGACCTTCAAGCCCGTTACTGTTGATGAAGAAGCAGTCAAGGTGCGGTTTCTTTATCCGATCCGATTCAGAATAGAAAAACAATAGAGGTACTTATGAAAAAAGTAGTAATGTTTATCCTGATCCTTTCTCTTGCTTCATCACTTTTTGCATTGAAAGATTTTCGTGTAACCGGCTTAAATGAAGCAACCTACGTTTATAAAAATGCAGTTGATTCTTTGAAGAATTATTTCTCTGATGAATTTAGCTTCCGTATGTCATATAAAAATTTCACATTTGGCATGAAGTTCATTGCAAATCTTCCAAAGTATGATGAATATGCAGCAATGCAGGAGCTTACTTCTCAATCGATTTCCTACACCTGGGATGAACGATTCCTTGAATATAAGGTAGATGATTTCTCTGCACGAGCTGGTAACTTTGAGCAGGTTTTTGGTTCAGGTATTGCCTTGCGTGTATATCGGGATAGAGATTTTGATATTGACACACGATTGAACGGTTTTTCCGCAGAAATCTTCCCTAAATCCTTTCAAATGAAAGCCCTGTATGGAGCACTTCCTAATGAGGATAATGACACCAAAAATGACGTTGTTGCAGGTCTTGATGTGCAGAAGGACATTTTTGATCCTCTCAAACTTGGCGCTTCTTTTGTGAACGTGCGTCAGTGGCAGGCAGGAGATAATTATCTCGATAGAAAGATATTTGGAGCTCGGGCTGATGTGGATGCAAGTTGGTTCGATATGAGCGCCGAGTACGGTTATCTTGATCAATCGGAAGGTATTTCGAAGATAGGGCATGCTTTTTATGGAAATCTGAATACCTATTTTGATATAATCTCTTTTTCAGTTGCCTACAATAACTACCTGAATTTCAATTCGCGCTTGAACGACTTGCCCATCCTCAATCACAGCAATGAGCCGATGTATGATTCCCCAATTGGGAAAGACCAGCAGGGCGTGATGGGAGAAGTGATGTTCATGCCCAATGACTTTAATGAGTTCGTGGTCAATTATGCTGAAGAATGGAATGGTGCATGGACGATCCGCCAGAGCGACTTGTGGGTGGAAGCAATTCACTACTTTGATACCTCGACGCTCATAGCGAGCTTTTCTCATCTTGAAAGAAGAGACGAGGAGATCAATCACTGGGAAAAAGAAGTTACGCCCACGCTTATGTATGATTTTATGATAGGGGAGATGCCTATTTCCATCAAAGCCGAATTCCAGTATTACGACAAGCATTATCAGCAAGAGAAAACCCATCATTGGGAGCCACTTTTGCAGGTCGATACGAATATTTTTGATATTGACTGCTCGGTCATTGCAGAATATTCTTATGAAACAATAAAAGATATTGGAAAAAATCCTATCTGGCTTGGTGCTGAGATCAGCAAAGAGATATTTGAAAATACTACAATGCGTCTCTTTGTAGGCAAGGAAAAAGGTGGAAAGGTCTGCCGTAACGGCATTTGCAAGTATCGCAATCAGTTTGAAGGATTACGTTTAGAACTAATTACCACTTTTTAGTGGGAAGGAGCATAAATGAAAAAATTAATAGTTGTGTTATTAAGTATAATGATCTTCGGTGTTATCAGTCTTCAAGCAGATCTGACATTTAACATTCCATTTGATCCCAATGTTGTAGGACCTGCATATAATGATACAAATTACACTTATGTATCCGAATATTTTGATGTGATAAATGAAGGGATCACAGACGACTTTACTGTTCTGGTAGATTACACAGATATCCCCGCAGGATGGTCAATGATTTGGTGTCATTTATATCAAGGTGGAGGTGCATGTCATATGCCAACATATCCATGGGTTTTTGAGTTCGGAAGCGGAGATACATTAAAATTAGATTTCTCTATTACTGTAACTTCAACCGGCTCAATGGATTTTACCTATACTTTCACTGCATCAAGCTTATCAGAACCTGTTGTACTTGATTTTAGCTATACTACAGGCGTTTCTGTTGATGAGCCACATGCAAACGAAAAAGCACTTCTGAAAAACTCACCAAATCCTTTTAATGAATCAACTGAAATCTCATTTAATATAAAAAATTCTGCTCATAGAAATGCAGAGATATCAATATACAATCTTCAGGGAAAGCGTGTTAAAACCTATGATATTATCCCTGATATGAACTCGATCACATGGAATGGCACGGACGAGAATGGTCAATCCCTGCCGAGCGGTGTGTACTTATACACAATTTCTTTGGATGACGAGACCATGAAAACAGAAAAATTATTATTACTCAAATAAGGAGACCTATGCGTTTTAAACTCGGAATACTTATTTCGGTGTTGTTGATCATGAGCGGATTTTCAGCATTGTACGGGAACCAGAATATTTTGACACTTCAGCTTGAGCAAAAGCTGCAAGAGAGCACTCAGGATGAACTGATCCCAATCAATATAGTGATGAAGCAGCAGTATGATCAGCAATATCTGTTGCAGCAGAGTACTTTTTTACCCATCTCGGAAAGAAGGGGCTTTGTCGTTCAGGAACTAAAATCCTTTACTGAGCTCCATCAGCAGGATCTTCTCTATGATCTGGAAAATTTATCTTACAATGATATTGTGCAGGATATTCAGCCCCTGTGGGTTTCGAATGTCATAACCTGCAAAGCAATACCTGAGGTCATATATGATCTCATTCAAAGGAATGATATTGACTTTATTGATCATGATGAGATCCGCAATATGCTCATGTTTGAAAATGAGAAAACCTATACGCCAACCTCACGTGAGATCACCTGGAATGTTATCAAAGTCAATGCAGATGATGTATGGAATCTCGGCTACACTGGAAGCGGAGTAACAGTCGCAGTGCTCGATACAGGTGTGAATTATAATCATGTTGATCTTGCAGATCATCTCTGGACTGATCCAGGTTATCCAAATCATGGCTGGGATTTTCGTTTTAATGATAACAATCCTATGGATGATCATGGGCACGGAACTCACTGTGCCGGTACAGTCGCCGGAGACGGAACTGCCGGCTCGCAGACAGGTGTTGCTCCTGATGCCCAGATCATGTGCCTGAAAGTACTTGATAGTGGTGGAAGCGGTTCGGAGTCCGGCGTGTGGAGTGCGATACAGTTTGCCATCAATAACGGAGCGGATATAATGAGCATGTCTATCGGCTGGCTTCATGCTTGGGGACCGAATAGAGCAACGTGGCGAAATACCTTGAATACAGCATTGGCTGCCGGTGTAGTCGCTTCAGTAGCTGCTGGCAACGAAGGCGATCAGCAGTATAGTTATCCTATCCCGGATAATGTTCGTACTCCCGGAGATTGTCCTCCTCCATGGCTTCATCCCGACCAAACACTGACAGGCGGCACAAGTCCGGTCGTTTGTATTGGCGCTACCAACTCAGGTGATGGAATTGCAAGCTTTTCTGCTCGAGGTCCTGTCACATGGGAGAGCATTGCCGGCTTCAATGATTATCCTTATTCTCCGGAAATGGGTTTGATACGTCCCGATGTTGTTGCACCCGGAGTAAACATTAAATCCTTAGCCCATTATAACAACTACGGGTACGAAAACGGCTGGAGTGGAACCTCTATGGCTACACCATGTGCTGCAGGTGTAATGGCTCTGATGCTTTCCAAAAATCCCAATATAGCTCCTTCCCAGATCGATCAGATCCTTGAAGAAACCGCCCATGAACTTGCCTCTACAAAAAGCAATACTTATGGTTCTGGAAGAGTGGACGCATTGGAAGCAATAAACCAGGTTCCATTCCCAAGTCCGATCATATATTTTTATCCTGATAGTCTTGATTTCGGTTCTGTACTGATCGGTTGTGATTCAACATTGCAATTTCATATTGAAAATGTCGGCGGAGATACTCTTCGTGGAACTATTATTACACCTGACGGATATTCTGTTGCATCGGATGGTTTAAAAGAACCCGGAAGAAATGTCGTTGAATTTGCAGTTCCATCAGGAAACTGTGATACTTATAATCTTACTTTCACTCCCACAAATGTTCAATCCTATGACGGACAGGTCAGGATCAATCAATACCCCTTTTATATGTTCTATCTCGATGTCTATGGCGAAGGATACACCAATGTAAGTAATGATCCGAATTCTCAGATACAGACATTGATAGAGCATTTCCCCAATCCTGTAAGAACTATTCTGACAATTCATTATTCCCTTGGTCAACAACATGCCGATCTACCGGTCTCGATCTATAATATAAAAGGCGAGTTCGTTACGGAAATTCAGGGCAGTAACGGCATTGCACAACTCGATGCAACGATCCTGAATGACGGTGTATATTTATACAAAATTCAAAATAAGGAAACAACATATATTGATAAATTTGTGATAATAAAGTAAGATTCACCGAAATCGAAATTTTTCAAAGAAAAAATACTGGATTTCCGATTCTTTCTATTTGGAGTAGCCGACTCTGTCGGCTTATAAGAAATATCTTGTCACAAGTCGAAGAGCTTGTGATAAGTAATTCAAGCACATTATTCCAACTTAAGACATGCTCTACGACATGTCTCAAGTTTTATTTTTTGTAGGATCATTTCCCTGAAATGACAGGTGCCATTGCGAAGTTTCCCTCCTTTCGCAAAGTTAAAAGAATCATAAGATAATCTGTGGTTGATCAAGGGCAATCATCACTCAAAAATCACCATTTCTCCTATCAGATTGGACGAAATTTAACCTTCAATTAATTGCAGAAAAATTTGACAACTTTTTGTAGGAATTTAGAATGAAAAAAATAAATTCAGGAGGTGCAGATGAAAAAAATAGCTGTACTCTTATTTTTCTTACTTCTCTCAACAACAGCTTTTGCTGCTTATCAGGTAGGGGATGTTGTTTCAAATTTTGGTTGGACTGATAATACAGGAACATCACATACAATCTACGATCTCATTGATGCAGAAAAAGCGATCGTATTTTTCTGGGGAGGTACTGGTTGAGGTGGCTGTACAGCGGCGGCGCCGCAATTAGAAGTTATCTGGCAAAACTATCAGGGAACCGGTCATTGCTATATTCTATCTGAAACAAATTGGACTTCTTATGGAGCAACCTATTATTATTCTTATGACATTGATCCCTATTACGGTCAATATGGAAACGGATACATACCATTCTTTGCTGTTATCGGTGGTGAGTATAAATTGTTTTATGGAGACAACCCGGTGAGTGGTGTAAGCGCTGCACTCGATGCTGCAATTCAATCTTTAGGATTATATGCCAACTTTGATGCGAACATTACACAGGGTCCTCCGGAACTTATCGTGCAGTTCACAAGTACTTCTTCTGGAAATCCCGACACATGGGAATGGGACTTCAATAACGATGGAACAATTGACAGCTACGAAGAAAACCCAGAATGGGGCTTCACAACAGTTGGATCATACGATGTGTCTCTTACCGTGTATGAAGGAGCTGATAGTGATGAGCTTCTGCAGGAAGATTTTATTACTGTGATCGACCCTTCGAATGTCTCAGGTCAGGCAGCAGGTACCTGGTCTCCTACTTATGGAACCTATACTATTACCGGAGATGTGACAGTTCCAGTAGGTACGGTTTTATCGATCGAGCCAAGCACAAATATTGTCGTGAATAACAACAGCAAGATTCAGATTAATGGGAGAATCGAAGCACAGGGTTCTGAACGTGGTTTGATCAACTTCTCAACCGACGATCAATGGAAAGGAATAAAGATCGTTGATAGCCAGGAAGATAACTTGATAGCTCATTGTTATTTCACCGGCTCAACAGAAAGCGCAGTGGATATTGATAATTCTTCTGTGGATGTACTCAACAGCACTTTTTATGAGAATACAAATACTTCTCAAAAAGGACCTGCTATTAATGTGCTGGATGCAAGCGATGTGCTTATTGAAGGTAATATAATTTCAAACAACAACAGCTCGGTAACTACTGGAGGTATTGCTCTTGATAATGCTGCAGTTGAGATTTCACACAATATCATTGTGAATAACCAAGCGATCTTTGCAGGTGCAATAGTAATGAAAAATGGTTCTAATGCAACACTTATCAATAATACAATTGCGAATAATGAAGCTAACTATGCCTGCATATACTTGCTTGCCTCTTATCCGAATGTGCTGAATACGATCATTATTCATGACGGCTTGATCTTCACGACTTTCAGCAGCGATCCAATAGTATCCTATTCATGCATTTCCGGTGGATATTCCGGAACAGGTAATATCAGCGATGATCCTCAATTTGTAAATCCTACTGCAGGAGATGGAAATGCATATAATGGTTTGATCGCAGACTGGAGCTTGCAGGCAACTTCACCATGTATCGATACCGGCGATCCTTCCTCACCTCCTGATCCTGACGGCACGATTGCAGATATGGGTGCTTTATACTATCATCAGCAGATTTCTGTCGATGACCCTCACAGCAACATGATATATGTCAGGCAGAATACGCCAAATCCTTTCAGTGGCTCTACTGCAATATCATATTCCTTGCCCAAAAATTCCAACAATGATGTCATCACAATCTATAATGTAAAAGGTGACGTGGTGAAAGAATTCGTGCTTGAAGATACAGAAGGCGAGATCGTGTGGAACGGCTTTGATCAGAATAATAAAGCAGTTGCAAGCGGAGTTTATTTCTATAGACTACAAGGAGATTCCATTTCTCAGACCAGATCGATGGTCTTCATGAAATAGCGTATTTCTGAAAATATAAAATAGCTTTCGGTTGAGAGGAAGGAACTGGTGTTCCAGCTGGTCTTCAAAATCAGTAGTGAGCGGATAACACCGTTTATGGCAGGTTCGATTCCTGCCCTCTCGGCCATTTTTTTATTTACAAAAGGGATGTCTAATGGATAAGAGCGAACTCAGAAAAATTCCCGGAGTTGATACATTGATGAAGGACTCCAAAATCAAGAAGCTCATATCTGAATACGGAGAAGAGCTCACTGTTTTTTCAATCCGTAAAGTGCTTAGTGAAATAAGAGATGCTGTTATGAAGGGGAAAAAGCTCCCTCAAAATGATAGAATACTTAACCGGATCAGACAAAAAGTGTATCATATTGGGACTTTATCCTTAAAGCCGATGGTCAATGCGACAGGTATTGTTCTGCATACAAATCTCGGGCGAGCGCCGTTGGGTTCTGCACTCACGGAAGAGGTTGTAAAAATAATTGAAGGGTATTCAAATCTTGAGTTCGATCTTGAAAAGGGAAAGCGTGGACATAGGGAAGATCATATTACCGATCTTGTTACTTTCATTACAGGAGCAGAGGATGCGGTTGTGGTGAATAATAATGCTGCAGGTGTTTTTCTTTCTCTCAGCACATTCTGTTCAAGCAAAGAAGCAGTGATCTCACGAGGTGAGCTTATTGAGATCGGCGGCTCATTCCGAATACCGGACATCATGCAGCAGAGCGGTGCAAGAATGGTGGAAGTTGGTACAACAAACCGTACACGGCTCTCAGATTATGAAGCAGCAATCACGGAAGAAACTGCGGTATTGTTCAAAGCTCATAAATCCAATTATTATATTAAGGGATTTTCTGAGGAAGTTGAGATCGAAGCACTGGCAGAACTGGCTCATACTAATAAACTCATCTGTATATATGACATGGGATCGGGTCTGCTTAGAAAGCCGAAGGGGCTACCTCTTGAAACAGAGCCGGATGTTCAAACTGCGCTGCAGTCAGGTGCTGATCTTGTGATGTTCAGTTGTGATAAACTACTCGGCGGTCCCCAGGGAGGCATCATTGCTGGAAAAAAGGAGTATATTCAAAAATTGAAAAAATCTCCTCTCATGCGAGTTCTTCGTGTTGGTAAAATGACCCTTGCAGCACTTTCGGAAGTGATAAGGTGTTATCTCAAGGATGAGACTCTTCTTGAAAACGTACCTGTATTCCGCATGTTGGATCAGACAAAAGATGAGCTTCGCGAAAGAGCAGAAAAATTCTCCAAACTCCTAAAAAAAGAGAAAATTCCCAATAAGATTGTTAAAAATACTGCACGTTGCGGTGGGGGAACTCTTCCACAGGTTGAAATTCCCAGCTATGCAGTACAGCTCGATCTTTCTAAAACTAAACTTTCTCCCGAGCAGATATATCATAAATTGCTGCAATTAAAAAAACCGATCCTTGGCATTCTCAGAGAAGGGTCACTCCTTTTTGATATGTTTACTCTTGATAGCGGTCAGATAATCGAAATTGCAAAGCAGATCAAGAAAATGATCCAAACATAACATGAAACATCTGATAATGGGCACAGCCGGTCATGTTGACCACGGAAAAACTGCTCTTATCAAGGCATTGACCAATTTTGATTGCGATACACACAAAGATGAAAAGCAGCGTGGGATAACGATCCATCTCGGTTTCACACACCTCGATCTGCCAAATGGGAACAGCATCGGCATTATCGATGTGCCCGGGCATAAGGATTTTATCAATACTATGATCTCCGGCGCCAGCACCATCGATTTTGTGCTCTTTACAATTGCTGCAGACAGCAGTATCATGCCGCAAACAAGAGAACACTTGCACATTATGGAGCTTCTTGGCATAAAGAATGGCATTATTGCTCTCACAAAAAGTGATATGGTCGATGAAGAAATTTTAGAACTCGTTGAACTCGAGATAAGTGAATTCGTTTCCGGCACCTTCCTGGAAAATGCACCAATTATCAGAACTTCAGTCAAAGATAATACCGGTATCGAGGAGCTGTTGCAGGAACTGGAAAAAATTACAGAACATATTGAGCAGCGTTCGGGCGGATGTTTTTTCAGAATGTATATTGATAGAATATTCAGTGTGCAGGGATTTGGGACAGTGATCAACGGATCTGTATTGCAGGGAAAAGCAACGAAAACGACTCCATTATATTTGCTTCCAGTAAACAAAGAATTGCGGATCAGAAAGCTCGAACACCACGGGCAGGAAGTTCAAGAAATATATTCAGGACAGAGGGCTTCTCTTAATGTGGTCGGATTAGATATTCGGGATTTTACAAGGGGAATGCTTGTTTCTGAGAGGATGATCAAGCCAACAAAAATGATCGATGCAGAACTCACTTTGTTTGAACATGAAAGAACATTCGGGATATGGAATCATGCACTTTTTCTGATGGGAACTTTTGAGGATCAGGCAAGAATACATCTGCTTGATAAGGATACCTTGCAGGGCGGAGAGAGCGGACTGGTGCAGATTCATTTTGAAAAAGAGTGTTTTCCCATTTTTGGAGACTCTTTTATCATAAGAAGTACTTCCAGCGATATCACACTCGGCGGTGGTAAAATTCTCGATGCATATCCTCTTCATCATAAACATAAAGAAGGGAAAGATTTTTGAAGAGTTGTGTGGTATGCTGAATTTGAATGATACAAATGACAATGGGTTGCTGGAAATATTATTAGAAGATATGATTCGTGGCCGAATACTTATGAAAGTCGAAGGTACTTTTGCTCTTTCCGAACATAAGATTTTCCTTTCTGAAAAAGATATCCGAAAGATTGAGAAAATCGATCAGTTCTTGCTGAAT
>MVCT01000077.1 GCA_002049945.1 Candidatus Cloacimonas sp. 4484_140 | reverse complement strand
ATTTGCTGGAAGCCGCAGCTTTTGCTGTAAAGCAATTGGTTAAGCACGATGTCGATATTATTGTCGCAATCACCCAAACAAATTTGGAAACGAATGAAAATCTTATGATGAACTTCCCCGAAATCGATGCGATTTTAACAGAAGAGAGGTCAGAAATCGTAACTGAGATTTATTATTGTGGAGAACGCCCTATAATCTCTCCTTGCGGAAATATGGGTTCTATAGCCCGACTGAATTTTACGAAATCCCAAAACACTCTGAATATTTCATTGCAAATATATCCTGTTGATGCATCTGTTGAATCGGATATTGCCTTGAAAGAATTAGAGGATTCGTATCAAAACAAATTGGAAAAGGAATTGAGCAGTGCAATAACATATCTTAAAACACCCCTCGTTGCCGGAATAACGAGCGACCATGCCAGCCGGTGGAAAGAGACAAATATTGGTAATCTTTTAACTGATAGCTTTAGAGACTATTACGGTGCCAATATCGCAATTTTGAATGGAGGTGGAATTCGGGCTGATGCTGCTGCCGGTCCGTTTACCGTAAAAAATGCGCAGGCGATCATTCCTTTTGGAAATCAGATATGTCTCATCGAAATGTCAGGTAAGAAAATACTGCAAATCCTGGAACATGGCTCAGCAGCAGTTGAAGAAAAAGCAGGTCGGTTTCTTCAAATATCCGGTGCGAAGTATCGATATGATTGGATCGCAGAAGCTGGGAACAGAATTGTTGGTGTAACAATTGGTAATGAAAAATTAGATGAAAACAAAATGTACACAGTTGCCCTTCCGGATTACATTCTTGAAGGTGGTGATGGTTTCGATATTCAAAATAATTGTACTGTATTGGTTACTCCCGATTCAGCACCCAAGGATATTGAAATATTTATAAATTATTGCCGGAAAATGAAAGAGGTCGATGTAAAATTGGAAGGTAGGATCACAGTAATAAATAAAGATGTTGCTGAATAAAGTTGTAGGTGTTGAACATGTTCAGCCCTTTTTTATTTATCCGACTTTTAAAATCTCATTTTATGATAAATAAATATTGACTATTTATATCAAACTGAATTTTTGAAGATACGTTAAAAAATAAAATGATAATATCAAAATTGAAGAAGCGAGATGAATTTAAAAGATAGTATAATAAAAAAATGAAAGGACTAATCATGAAATTCCATCTATTATCTAACAGTGAGATAAAAGCAATGGATGCTTTAAAAGAATATTACGGAGGTGCAAAAGAGATAAGTAAAACAATAGAAAAAATGAGGAAGTATGAAACAAGAAAACAAATTCTTCAAGAAAAAGGTTATGGTGAAATGATCGAAGATGCCGAGAGATTGGTAAAGAAATTTGCAAAAGTCGAAGATTTCGAGAAAGAGAATAATATATCCTACAACAGCAATTTGGGAATTGCCACTGCGCAGGTTTCCGGATGGCAAGGTGCAAAAGTTACACATCATGCCATGAAACGAATTGCAGAAAGCGCTTCTGCAAACGAGCAGTGTTTTGTTCCTTCGGAATTTATTTCTGTTGTCGCTTTAACTGATAATTATATTTATAATGGAGATCTTATGGCAACCCTTATGATGGCTGAGAATATAATGAAGGGTTCAAAATTTTGCAGTACAAATCTGATCGGCATCCCTCAACCCGAAAGTAGATTTTTGGAACTGGAGAAGGTGACAGGCAGTACATTTGAACGCGCTGATGCTGGTAACGGATTATCCAATTTAATACTAAAAAATCAGGGAACTTTCTTCGGAAATTTCGGGGGAATCGAATGTGCTAATGATAATCATCTGGTCTATCTTGACGGTGTTACCCGAACTGCTCTGGCAACCGGTGCGGATTTCTTCCTTAATCCAAGTTGGAGTTCAATAGTTGCTATTTGCTACTATGGAAGGGATATTCCAAATCTTCATATTAAGATATCTATGTTACTTTCGACGCAAAATACAATACAATTCAGAATGCTTCTGAATATTATGAATGAATATCTCAGAGAAGACGGCACTTCTCCACTTTATGAGATCAATATTGGGAATGGCGCTACTGCAGAAACATTTATTCAATGTGCAAAAGAGCTTGAACAAAGTGGTATTAAAGGTGTCAGTCTTGCTGCTCATATTTATATAAATCCCGATCTTGGCATGGCGGGTTTCAATTGGACAGATAACGCATTCAAGGTTCTGGAGAGTGGAACAAATATGACATTTAAATATGAAAGCGACGGCACTGCACGCGAAATGGATACAATGGAAGCATATTTCCTACCTGAAGATGAAAGAGATGCAAATGCAGAAAAGATCGGTGATGTCATCTATTATAAAACTTTACGTGCAACAAAAGATGGTAAAGAGTTTATGAAAAAAGGTATTAAGGCAGTCTTTGGCGGTGCATCGTATCGAGATTGATTTTAGTATGAAACAAACCACAGAGAGCACCCATCTCCGTTACACTACGCCGTGGCAGGCAGAAAGCACTGAGAAATTAGAGAAGGATTCTTTTACTGGAAAGATCATTGGTTGTGAAATAGAGGTACAGATTTGTTGATAAACTTTAATGTTCACCCTGTGAAATCCTGCTATGCAGGAATCCCTACGTATCGGGATTATTTCACAAGGCATAGCTATTAAAAGATGGAATTGAAATGTTTAAATTACTATTCTCTGTATTCTCTGTGGTGAGATAGAAATGTGTATTCTGATGAAAAATATAAAAAGGCGGCAAAATGATCAATGACTGGAAGCACATATTTTCAGAAAATATAAAAAATTATGGCGGTTATTCCATAGGAAAATTATTCAAATTATTAAATGATCCAGAGATAATATCGTTGGCTGGAGGATTACCCTCACCAGATATATTTTTGAAAGAGGAAACGAGAATCGCATCTCGTAATCGGCTCGAGGAAGAGATAGAAACAATAATGCAATACACTTCCATACCTGGCGAACCATCCCTCATTAAAGCAATAATACACTTTATGAAAAGAGAAAATATTGAAATATCAGAAGAGAATATTCTGATAACTTCCTCAGGTCAGCATGGGCTTGATATTACAGGACGGCTCTTCCTTAATCCGGGTGATATCGTATTATTAGATCGCCCGACATTTGCCGGAGCAATAGTTGCATTTCAACTACAAAATCCAATATTTGTGGGTGTAGATATCCAGGATGATGGTCCTAATGTAGAGGTATATAAAGAAAAAGTAAAAGAGTTAGCTGAGAAAAATAAAAAACCAAAATTCATATATGTAGTTCCCGACTTTCAGAATCCATCGGGTATCACAATGAGTTTAAAAAAGAGAGAAAAACTTTTGGATTTGAGCTATGAATATGATATTCCAATTCTCGAAGACAGCCCTTATCGAGATCTGCGTTACTACGGAGAATCGATCCCATCAATATTGTATCTTGATCAAAAAAGAAAAGGTAATAATGTGATAGGATTATATACATTTTCAAAGCTGTTTTGCCCAGGAATTAGAGTTGGATATAATATAGGACATCCTGAAGTAATTGCAAAAATGACAAATATTAAAGAAGGAAATGTACTTAATACGCCCAAATATAATCAAGATCTATGCACTGCATTTCTTACAGAAATGAATTTTACAAAACATATTGAAAAATGTATAAAATATTACCGAAGAAAACTTGAGATATTTATGAGCACAATGGAAGAATGTTTCCCGGAAGATATGGGCGTAACATGGACGAAGCCAGAAGGCGGATTATTTTTGTGGATGACTGTTCCTGAAAATATTGATACAAAAGAACTATTTTATGAAGCCATCAAATTCAAAGTTGCATTTGTTCCAGGAGAGGTTTTTTATGGTGAAAATCCCAGCAAAAACCACATGCGGATAAATTTTTCTTATGCATCAGAAGAACAACTTGCTGAAGCAGTAAGACGGCTTTCAAAATGTATTAAAAACCAATTGTAAATAAAGTTATCAATTATGGATTTAGGCATCAAGGATAAGGTAGCATTCGTAACAGCATCAAGCAAGGGACTTGGAAAAGCAGTCGCTCTACAACTTTCCGCAGAAGAAGCAAAAGTTGTAATTTGCTCAAGGAACGATGATGATCTGATCAAAGCCAAGGCAGACATTGAATACAAAACTAATACTGAGCTGAAAGCTGTTCGGCTGGATGTTACAAAGAACGAACAGGTAACTCAAGCGGTAAAGGATATCATTGAAGAATTCGGCACGATTGATATATTAGTGTGTAATGCAGGCGGACCTCCAGCCGGAATGATAGAAGATTTTACCATAGATGATTATAGAAATGCCCTGGAGCTCAATCTAATAAGCACGATTTCCCTATGCTATGAAGTGCTTCCCTATATGAAAAAAAAACACTGGGGAAGGATCATCAATATTACTTCTGTTTCTGTAAAACAACCTATTGATAATTTGATTCTCTCTAATACTTCCAGAACAGGTGTTTTAGGATTTTCCAAATCCCTTTCAGCCCAAGTTGCAAAATATGGCATAACTGTGAATGCAATATGTCCGGGTTATACAAGAACTCAAAGAGTTGCGAATTTGGCAAAATCATTTCAAAAAAGCGGAAAAGGAACGATCTCAGGTTTCTATAAGAAAATCGAAGACAATATCCCGATGGAGAGACTCGGAACTCCAGAGGAATTTGCAAAAGCAGTAGCATTTCTTGCTTCTGAAGGAGCTGGTTATATTACAGGTACTGCGTTGCAGGTAGATGGTGGATTTGTAAAAGGATTATTTTAAATCTGCGAGGTATAATGAAGGATCTTTTTAAAGAATTTGGTAATACAACTTATCCACAAATGCTTAGAGATCTTCCCGAAATCGATATTCCAATCGAAGGAATTCGCGGTTGGCTTCTGCAAGGTGAGGATAAACAAGTTGTTTTTTTTGATATCGATCCGGTTGGAAAAATGCTGGAACATTCTCATTGTTCCCAATGGGGTATTATGCTTGATGGAAAAATGAAGCTGACAATCGGGGACGAGACAAAAATCTATCAAAAAGGAGATTGGTACTATATCCCTGAAGGCATAGCACACTCAGCAGAATTTCTGACAAAAGTTTTTGTAATTGATGTTTTTGACCATTCGAATCGTTACCAAATTAAAAAGTAAAAATATTTACAAAAGGAGAAAATAAAGATGACAAAACCGAAACTCGTGATCATAGGTTGTGGAGTTGTTGGGCAGGGCTTGTTAGAGATTATCAAAAGCAAAAAATTGGATATCTTAGTCGTAGCAATTTCCGATTTCAAAAAGGGCTCTATCTGTTGTGCAGACGGACTATGCTTAACAACGGTTCTCGAATTGTTGGAATCCGGTAAATCGCTGGAAGATTATAAATGTGATCCTGATTGTTCTGATGGCAAGATGTATAAAGGTTGGGATGCTCTCGAAACAATACGCAAATGTGATGCGGATATTATGGCTGAGATGACCTATACTGATATTAAAACAGGACAGCCAGCCACAAAGCACATTGAAGAAGCATTGAAAAAGGGCATGCATGTAACAACATCGAACAAAGGACCGGCTGCATTGCAGTACAACAGACTTTCCAAATTGGCAGCAGAAAATGGTGTTAAATTTCTGATCGAAGGAACTGTTATGAGCGGTACCCCTGTTTTTGATCTTGCGAGAGAATGCCTTGCAGGATGCAAAATAACCGAAGTAAAGGGTATCCTTAACGGCACCACAAATTACATTTTAACAAAAATGGAACAGGAGGGCTGGTCGTATGACGATGCCCTTCAAAAAGCACAGGAACTTGGGTACGCAGAAGCAGATCCTACGGCTGACGTGGAGGGCTATGATGCTCTTGCAAAGGTCGTGATCCTCAGTAATGTATTACTTGGTGGGGATATTACTCCGGATGATGTACCCTGCGAAGGAATCAGTAACGTCTCTCTCGAAGATGTTAAGTCTGCTGCTGATGAAGGAATGCGTTATAAACTTATTGGGTCCACCTGCCTGTCCACAAACGGGTTGATATTTTATTGAAAGCAGCCGAACTAATGAGAGGACGGCATGAAGAATTATCCAGAACCATCGCAACAGAAGGCAGTAAAACTATTAGAGAAGCGCGAGGAGAAGTAACCAGAGCAATTAATACTATTACACTTTCCGGTGAGGAAGCTAAAAGAATTCTTGGAGAAACAATTCCATTCGATAGTATGCCGGGGGCAGAAAATCGTGTGGGCTACTATTACCGTTTTCCAATTGGAGTGATAGCAGCAATCACGCCCTTCAACGACCCGCTTAATCTTGTGGCTCATAAGCTTGGTCCTATAATAGCTGGCGGAAATTCAGTTGTGTTAAAGCCCGCAACAGTTACTCCGCTTTCAGCTTTAAAACTTGGGGAGATCTTACTCGATGCAGGTCTTCCTCCAAAAATATTGAACATCGTTACCGGTTATGGAGATGTCATCGGCGATGCTTTGGTTACAGATGAAAGAGTCAGGATGGTCACCTTTACAGGAGGACCCGAAGCAGGAAAAGGAATAACCAAAAAAGCAGGACTTAAAAAGATTGGAATGGAACTTGGCTCGAACAGCCCTGTTATTGTTATGGATGATTGTGATCTTGAAAAAGCTGTGGAAAGTTGTGTTTCGGGTGCATTCTGGGCTGTTGGACAAAATTGTATCGGCGTTCAACGACTGTATGTTCAAAAAAATATTTATGATGCATTTGAGATAAAATTTGTTGAACGAACCAGGAAGATGAAAGTTGGTTTTCAGCTTAATGAAGATACGGACATGGGACCCATGATCACAGAAAAAGAGGCAATCCGTGTAGAAGAATGGATAAAAGAAGCAGTGCAAGCTGGCGGAATACTTCTCACGGGTGGAGAAAGAAAGGGCTCAATTGTACAGCCAACAGTCATGAAAGATGTTCCTAAAAGCTGCCGTCTCGGACATGAAGAAGTCTTTGGACCTGTTGTTATTCTTTACAAAATCGACAATCTTGATGAGGCAATCAAGGAAGCAAATGATGTTGTTTATGGATTGCATGCGGGCATATTTACGAGCAATCTAAATACCGCTTTTAAGGCAATTAAAGAAATCAATGTTGGTGGAATAATGATCAACGATTCCTCAGACTATCGAATAGACGGAATGCCTTTCGGTGGTGTGAAAAACTCTGGTCTTGGTCGTGAAGGCATCAAATTCTCCCTTCAGGAAATGACCGAACCCAAGGTGGTTTGCTTTAATTTATAATCTCAATACTTATTTCTAAGCTTTATTCTTAATTATGAAAACTAGGACATATACGGTTAGCGATTTACCAATTGAAGACCGACCAAGAGAGCGTTTGCAAAAAGTTGGCGTTGATAATCTTTCTACTCAGGAATTATTAGCACTAATAATTGAAAAAGGTGGCAGAGGACAGACTGTATTAACACTTGCTCAAAACTTGTTAGCTCATTTTGGGAATCTTCAAAATATAAAAAACGCCAGTCTTGAAGAATTAAAAAAAGTCAAAGGTATTGGCTTTGCCACTGCCTGCAAACTTCAAGCTGCTTTTAAGTTGGGTGAGAAAGCAGGATCACACATTACAAATTTCGGAGAAAAAATAAAAAAACCGGAAACTGTTTTCAATCTCTTGAAAAATGAAATCGGAAATAAAATGAAAGAAAGTTTTTATATACTTTCATTAACTACCCGGAATAATCTGATAAGTGTAGATAAGGTTTCAACGGGAACATTAAGCGCAAGTTTAGCCCACCCGAGAGAAGTATTTCTGCCAGCTATAAAGAATTCCGCATCAACCGTGATCATTGTTCATAACCATCCTTCAGGAGATACTCAACCTTCTGAAGATGATTTAGATATAACCAAAAGATTGATAGAATCCGGTAAAATTCTGGGAATTGATTTGGTTGACCACATTATTATTTCAAGAACTAACTTTTTTAGTTTTAAGGATAAAGGTCTGATATAAATATGAAAGAATTATTATCAAAGCAGGAAAGTAAAACATTAGAATTCAAAAGAGAATTTAATAATTCCAATAAAGAAAAAATTCTTCAGACTATTATTGCTTTTGCTAATGGAAGTGGTGGAAATATAGTTTTTGGTATCGATGATAATAGGAAGATAATTGGAGTAGTAAATCCTTTTGAATTGGAAGAAAAATTATCTAATATCACTTTTGACAGCATTAGCCCAACAATCCGCATCGACACGGTATTTATCACCGAACAGAATAAAACATTGGTAATAATAAAAATTCCGTTAGGTATTGAAACTCCATATTATCTTAAAAATAAAGGAATGGGAAATGGAACTTATATTCGAGTTGGTTCTACAACCAGACTTGCCGGCAAAGAGATAATAAAATCATTACAATTTAGAGGTGAAAATATCAGTTATGATTCTCAAGTCGATTATAGATTTTCAAAAGATGACGTGGATTTTCCAAGAATAAAAAAGGTATTTAAAGAGAAGAAGGATATTGAGCTAAAAGAAGACCATCTTTTTATGTTCAATCTTCTATCAAAGAGAGATGAAAAAATTTATCCAACTGTGGCAGGAATGTTACTGTTCCCCAAAAAAGAATATATTGAATATGATTTTGCTCAGATAAAATGTGCTCATTTCAAAGGAAATACTAAAGACATATTTATCGATAAAGCCGAATTCAGAGGGAGTATCATCGACCAGATAGAATCAGCAATAAAATTCCTGAAATCGAATATAAAACTCTCTGCTGTAATTGGTGATGTATATAGAGAAGAAAAATACGAATACCCTATTCCTGCTTTGAGAGAAGCGATCGTCAATGCTGTAACCCATAGGAATTATCTTTTGAAAGGACAGGATATAAAAGTTGCTGTTTTCGATAACAGGATCGAGATAAGCAGTCCCGGTGATTTGCCAGCCGGTTATTCTGTAGATGATATTGGGAAAATGGATTTCTCTAAATTGCGTAATGTTACAATAGGCAGAATTTTTTCCGAATTAAAGATTATCGAGCAGTGGGGACGGGGCTTTTCTAATATTATTAAATTATGTAAACAGTATGAGAATATCGTGCCAGAATTTAAAGAAGAATTGTTGCAGTTTAAGATTATTTTTTGGAATAAGAAAATAGACAAGAAGGTCAGTGAAAGAGTCGGAGAAAAGGTGGGTAGAAAAGGTGGGCAGAAAAGGTGGGTAGAAAAGGTGGGTAGAAAAGAAAGTCAAACAAGGTGGGTAGGAAAGTTGGCTGAAAGTCAAAAGAAGATATTAGAGTTGATTAAAATAAATCCCACAATCTCAAAAAAAGAAATGTCAAATAGGATTGGTATCAATACAACAGCAATAAAAACATAGCAAAACTAAAACAAAAAGGTCTCCTAAAAAGAATCGGACCAGATAAAGGTGGATATTGGGAGATTGTTTCTAATGCCCAGTAAATACCCAGAAAAACATAGCAAAACTAAAACAAAAAGGTCTCCTAAAAAGAATCGGACCAGATAAAGGTGGATATTGGGAGATTGTTTCTAATGCCCAGTAAATACCCAGAAAATATTTACACCGAATTAGTATTCACAATTTGTTCGGAGAAAGTTCGGATAAAAGGTGGTCAGAAAGGGTGGTCAGAAAAAGCGGGTAAAAAAGTGGTAAAAAAGTTAGAAGGAAAATAACCGAGAAATAGCAAAAAGACGATATTGAGAAATTGTTGAATGAATATTCATGTTTAAAAATAAAGAGGAATAAAATGAGCAAAATATTATATGAAGAAAAAGTAAAAGAAGAAATTAAAGCAGAACCTGAAGAATTTTTATTAACTGGTGTTGACAAAAAGATTATATTTTTTGATAAAAAGAAAAATAAAATCACTTACAATGAAATAGATAAAACTTACAGCTTTAAAAACCCGGAAGAAAAGGTTCGTGCTTCATTTTATGTTGAACTTATCGAAAGGTATAAATATTCAAAGAAACTTATTTGTTTGGAAGTCGAAACTAAACCTGATAGAGATTCCG
>MVCT01000076.1 GCA_002049945.1 Candidatus Cloacimonas sp. 4484_140 | reverse complement strand
CAACCTACTTTTGTGATAGATTACCCCAAAGAGATATCACCACTTGCAAAATCCAAACCCGAGAATCCTCAACTTGTTGAACGCTTTGAGATATTTATCGGCGGGTTAGAGCTTGGGAACTGTTTTAGTGAATTGAACGATCCAATCGATCAAAGAGAGCGGCTGGAAAGCCAGGCAAAGCAGCGAGAGCTTGGAGATGTAGAGGCAAATGAAATTGATGAGGATTTCCTCGAAGCAATGGAATACGGTATGCCCCCTACAGGCGGACTCGGACTTGGTATAGACAGGATTGTTATGCTTTTCACAAATTCTCATAATATAAAAGATGTAATTTTATTCCCGCAAATGCGACCTGAAAGTCATGATGAATTATGATGAAAACTAAGCATACAATAATTTTCGGTGACTCAAGAAATATGGCTGAGGTACGAGATTCTTCAGTTCAGTTGATCATAACCTCACCTCCTTATTGGCAACTGAAAGATTACGGTTCTAAATATCAGATCGGTTTTAATATTCGAGGATAAATGTTATGAATGAATCACTGGTTCAATGGACTCTATTAAATAATTTAGATTTTTTAGGGAATTCATTGGAGTTCACCATAGCATCTAAGAAAGGACAAGAGATAACAACTGATTTTGGAAGAATTGATTTTGTTGTCGAAGATTTTAAAGAAAATCAGCTAATTGTTGAATTAGAGACAATTTTAGATTCAAAAAGCAAATTAGATTATTGCTTTAATCAAGTACTTAATTATAAAAACGTTAAATTCTCAGATAAAACTAATTATTGTATTTTATACGCTTCAGAAACGAAACCAAAAAACAAACAAAAAATTAATAATTTCGGAAATAGCAACGATATTATAATTCGAACATATTCAACAAACAAAGTTAAGATATTATATACTGAAACATTAGAAAGATTAAGTTTGAGTTTCGGATTAGCATTGCCCAAACCTAAAACTTATACAATTTGCTATTTAAGATGGTTAAATAAAATACTAAAACCTTTTTTTGATTTTAAAAAAGATACCTTAGCATTTTCAGAATTAGCTAAATATTTTAGTTCATATAATACAACCAATTTTAGATGTTATATGAGATTAGCTTTGGATTTTGAAATGTTAGAACATGATGGAAGAAATTTATCAATAACAATAAATGGAAAAGAGTACATTAGTAATTTTAATCCAATAATATTTAACTCAAGTCCACGACAGCTTCAATCGATAGATTTATTGAATGAACAAAAAAGACTATTGCTAAAAATTTTAACGAATGGGAATTGGACTGTTCATAAAATTAATATTTATTGGTTCTTAAGATTTATTGAAGTTACAAATGGAGAGTGGATACCAAATGTTAAGGAATTCGAACGACAAAAATTAGATTTGGTAAATGGTTTGTTTGGCGTTTTTTATAAAAAAAGAACAATGTATGAGCTGCTTAATTTTACCTGTAATTTTTGTATCGAATTAGGGTTAGTTGATAGAATAAAATCCAATGGAAAATACGATAGGGTTTTTCTAACTCCTTTAGGAATTGAAGTAAATAATATCTTTAGTCTTGATTTACAAGCTAAAAAAAGCAGACTAAATTTGAGCTTTAAGTATATAGAATAATGGAAGAATTATTTTTAGAAAACTATCTTAAAGAAAACTATGAAGTTTATGGTAGATTTACTTTTGATAAAGTTTTTAGATTTTTATTATCAAATAATTTTGAACATGAAGAAGCAAAAGACATCATTATGAATAATTGTGCTTTAAGTGTATTAGTTTTACAAGAAAGAATACACAATGAGTATTATAATAAAATCTCATTGGATGAAAGAATTTCAGAAGATTTGATTGAATTTATAAATGAGATTTCAGAAAAAATTATTAATTTAGATGGAAAATAATCTTTTAGTTTACCTTTATTTAAAAAATAAAACATTTGTTAATGCACATTTAGTTAAGAATAAACTAGTAAAAATTGATAACTCAAAAGTATTCAAACATCTCAACAAATTCTTGAGTTTGCGGGGTTACCATGAATGATTATTGGCTCGAACAAGAAAAGATTTTTAAAAAAGCATTAGAAAAAAAAGAGCTTCAACACAAAACACATATAAAATTCACCAATAATTTCGGTGGAAAAGTGTTCTATATTTATTCGGGTAAAGAAGGATCAAAAAAAATAATAAAGAATCAAGAAGTAATTCCCGAAATCGAAACTGAAATAAGCAGATTAAATAATATATAAGGATTGTTATGACTATCAAAAATCTATATAACGAAGAAAATCAAAACTCTCAGGAAGAGTACAAAAAATCAATAGAATCCATCAAGGAAATTGTGAAGAAAACTCAAAATTTCGAAGCTTATCCTGACAAAAAAGAATTTATCGAATTTTTTTATGATCTGGGCACGTTCATTTTACAAATGTATGAACTTGAAAAAAACATTAAACCGGAATACTTTTCTACTCGATCAACGTTTGAGCTCATGGAAGAAAACAGATCTTTTTTTGAAACCATACTTCCTGAAGGTTATGACACAAGCTGGGCTAATCCAACCTATGCAGTACAAAAGCTTGGCGACAACTTTGGTCAGCTTTTTTCATATTTTTTTATAAACAGCAGGCGTTATATCACCTACGCTTTTCTTCATAAGCGATTTGCCATGGCAGAATGGAATGAAGTATTTATCGAAGCATTTCATCTTATAGAGAACAAAATGCCGAACTTAGAAGAGCTTAAAAATGTTATAACAAAGATTGATTCTCTCTACAGTGTAAAAGATCAGCAAATTCGTCTCATGGAAACCTATGATACTGATTTCGACTACTATAAAAATATCATTGAAGATGCTGATCTGGCTGATGAAAGATATCTTTTCCGTTTTGGCTGCTATATAAACGAAAATACTATCCGTATTGCAAAGTATCTGCAGTCTCTGCCCAAGAAGAAGATCAAGGATCTTGCAGATTTTATGGCTGATGCTTATGAAAGTGGTTTTGTCGCTTCTGACAAGGATATGTCCAAAAAATCCACAATCATGCTGATCTATCCTGCCGGATTCGAAAGAATTATTAAATATCTTTTGCAGGCGCTTCAGAGCAAAGGACTAAAAGCTATTGTCCGTAGAGTCATCGGAGCTACTACAAATAAGCAATATCCCTATGATCATAGATTTGACAGGGCGCTTTATCTTGAAGAAGGACTTGTCAGCCGGATTAAGAAAAACCTTGCAAAAGCTTATGACCTCTGCAAAGATTATACAGACGAATATTCAGGTTTGATCTATTTTGAGACATTCGGAGAAGAACCCTTCAGCCCCAGAACAAAAAAAGAATGTCTTAAACTTAACGAAAATCAGCAAAAAATAGTACAGCAGATACAGCAAATAGCCAGTCAAATTAACTATACATACACCCCGCGCGAGGAAACCAGTTTCAGTATTATTTCATTTCCCACTCCGGAAATTGGCGACAAGTTTGAAGAGATCTTTAATGACACCTATGCGATTAACATGCTGAAAAATGAAGTCTATGAACCGATACAACAGAAAATAATCGATGCACTCGATACTGCCGAATATGCTCACATAAAAGGAAAGGGCAGCAATGAGACTGATCTGAAAGTCCAGCTACCAAAAATATCAAATCCAGAGAAGCAAACAAATTTCGTGAACTGCACTGCTGATGTGAATATTCCACTCGGCGAGGTTTTCACTACTCCTCAATTGAAAGGTACAACCGGAATACTGCATATCAAAGATACATATCTGAAAGGATTGAGATTTAAAGATCTGAAACTCACTTTCGAAGACGGCTTTGTGACAGATTATTCCTGTTTAAATTTCGATAACAATAAAGAGAACAAGAAATATATTGAAGAGAATATACTTTTCCCTCACAAAACTCTCCCAATGGGTGAATTTGCAATCGGCACTAACACATTGGCTTATATTGTAGCTCAGAAATTTAATATCTTACATCTGCTACCTGTTCTCATCATCGAAAAAATGGGACCTCACTTTGCTGTTGGCGACACATGCTTCACCTTTGAAGAGGATAAGCAAGTTTACAATCCTGACGGCAAGGAGATCGTTGCACGTGATAATGAAAAAACAATTCAAAGAAAAAAAGATATGAGCAAAGCTTATACATTCACCCATATCGACATAACACTTCCTTACGAATCTATTGGACATATAACAGCGGTAAGTAAAAATGGAATAAACATTGACATTCTTAGAGACGAAAGATTTGTTTTGAAAGGTACAGAAAAACTAAATGAACCTTTAAATGAATATTATACATAAGGAGTTTAATGAAATTATACAAAATTTCACTCATTGCTTTGTTGGTTGTTTTTCTATTGATAGGATGCAGCCGGAATGCTCCTCTTGGGTCAAAGAAAAATCCGATAAAGATGTTCTTTGTTCCTTCTATGGAAGCAGGAAAAATCGTCACCAGCGGGCGTGAAATCGCTGATACCCTGCATGAGAAAACAGGTTATTACTTCAAGGTAGCTGTACCAACAAGCTATGCCTCGGTAATAGAAGCTATTGGTACTGAAGAAACGGATATTGCATGGCTTGCCACTTTTGCTTACATACTTGCAAATGAAAAATTCGGTGCAGAAGTTGAACTCACAACAGTTCGTAACGGTTTAGAAAAATACAAGGGACAATTTGTCGCCCTGGCAGGAAGCGGTATTGAAGATCTTAATGATATTGAGGGTAAGGTGATCGCATACACTGATGCGGCTTCTGCTTCTGGATATATCTACCCTTCTGCAATTCTTTCGAAAAAGGGCATTAAACCTGCCCGTTCACTCTTCGCAGGTGGTCATCCCCAAGCTATCCTTGCGGTGTATCAAGGAACTGCTGATGTAGGATGCACATTCTGGTCTCCTCCCGATGAGAATGGTGACATCCGTGATGCTCGTAGGGCTGTTATTGACACCTACCCGGATATTGTTGATAAGATAAAGATAGTTGGATACACAGAATGGATACCAAATGATACTGTTACCTTCCGAAAAGGATTTCCTGAAGACATGAAAATTAAAATCGTCAATGCACTTATAGAATTTGCAAATACAGAAGAAGGTCATCAGATATTGCTCGATATTCTTGATATTGATAACTTTGTCCGCGCCGAAGATTCAGATTATGATGTTGTCCGAGAAACACTTCATGCACTTGGCACAGACGCATCCCGATTTATAAAATGAAAAATATAATAAAACTTACTGACTTGCATAAGATCTACGAGGGAGGAACCCATGCACTAAAAGGTGTCAATCTCGAAGTAAAAGAGGGAGAATTTCTTATTCTCCTCGGCTTGTCCGGGTCGGGTAAATCAACACTTCTCAGATGTATGAACCGGCTTATTGAACCGACTTCAGGAAAAATTGAAATAGATGACGAAAATGTCATTACTGCTAAAGGAAAACGGCTTCGGAAAATACGTCGCCATATTGGCATGATATTTCAGCAGTTCAATCTTATAAAAAACATGAGCGCACTGACAAATGTCCTTTCCGGCAAGCTTGGCTATGTTACACTCTGGCATGCAATCACCTTTTCCATGCATAAAAACGATGTCGCCCTTGCGTTAAAAAATCTTCAGCGTGTTGGACTGGAGCAGTTTGCAAAGAATAAAGCCAGGAACCTGAGCGGAGGGCAGCAGCAGCGTGTTGCTATTGCCAGGGCGTTAATGCAGAACCCGCGCGTTATCTTTGCAGATGAACCTGTCGCCAGTCTGGATCCGGCAACTGCAGATTCCGTGATGAAATACCTCGGAGAACTCAATAAAAATGACAACATCACAATTCTCTGTTCACTTCACTTCCTTAGTCTTGCAAGAAAATACGGTACACGGGTTGTCGCCCTGAAAGATGGCAATATTGTTTTTGATGGTACTCCAAAAGAAATTGATAATAAGAAATTCAAAGATATTTACGGAGAAGATGCAGAGGAGGTTGAGATAAGATGAAGAAGAAAAGTAAAACAATGGCTGTTATTCAATCAATCGCAACCGACCTTCTTTTCTGGATATACATTTTCGGTTGTCTGTATTATCTTATACACAAATGGACCGGCTTTACTGCAAAGTTAAACTTAATTGGAATAGCTGCACTCCTTGTTACATTGATCTTTCAACTTATTCGCGGTTCTGTTGGTGTAAAGATATTTATGCCCTCTGCAAAAGCAAAAAAAAGCTGGTACAAATCTGCATGGGGATACCTCATGATCATATCACTGCTCATCACTTTTGTGGTTGGGTGGTATCGCTTCAGGTATTTTTGATCCGAGTGTGACGGGATATTCTCTCTCTGCTGAATCCATAAATGAATTGGAGAAAGAGGACATCCCTCCTGATGTTCTCAATACACTTAAAGGAATTCAGAACAGGAAATACTCAACCAGGAAAGTGTTCCTTCAGGACATAGAAAAACGGATCGGCAAAGATTACCTTCGGGAATATAAAACACCCATTTTAAGAAGTGCAATAAGAAACAACGACCTTCTGAACATCGCCCTCTCCGCTCTTGCCGAAACTATTTTTCTCGCTTTGCTGGCTACAGTATTTGCAATTCCCTTTGCCTTTGTTCTCAGCTTTTTTGCTGCAAGAAATTTGATGCCCCGAACATGGCTGGGTAATATTGTTTATCTCGTTATACGAACGATTGCAACGATCTTCCGTTCTATCGAGGCAATTGTCTGGGCGATCATTTTTAGTGTGTGGGTGGGCATCGGCCCTTTTGCCGGTATGCTAGCGCTTATGATACACTCCATTGCAGCTCTTACAAAACTCTACTCCGAGCAGATAGAGAATATTGATACTGGTCCCGTTGAAGCGATCAAGGCGACAGGTGCAAGCACACTTCAGACATGGATTTATGCAGTGATACCACAGATAGTCTCTCCATTTCTTGCGTTCACGATCTACCGCTGGGACATTAATGTGCGTATGGCAACCATTGTTGGTTTTGTAGGTGGTGGCGGTATTGGTCTGCTCCTTCTTCAACAGCAGCAACTCCTTCGCTGGCACAATGTCGGCTTGCTGATATGGCTCATTGCATTCGTGGTCTGGGTTATGGATATGACCAGTGCAAAGGTGCGTGAGAAGCTAGTCGGAATGTAATTTTTTAATGAACTTCAAAGCAGTTATCTTCGACCTAGATGGCACGCTGATCGACTCGATGGAGGTATGGGCGCATGTTGACCACGAATTTCTTGGGAAGCGAAATATCCCTGTTCCAGATGACCTTTTCGATGGTATTGAGGTGGGAAACAGCTACGTGGAAGTTGCCGAGCATTTTAAGCAAAAATTCAATCTGCCCGAAACTACTCAAGAGATCATGGATGAGTGGACAGACATGGTTGCCTGGCACTACGAAAATGATATTTCTCTCAAACCCGGCGTAAAAGAATTTATTGAATTTCTGCGCTCGCATAATATAAAACTCGGAGTCGGCACCAGTAACATTCACCATCTTACCGAGAAGGTTTTATCAGCCAATGATGTATGGCATTATTTCGACGCTGTGGTTGATGGTCAGAAAAACCTGCGAGGCAAGCCCTATCCCGATATTTTCCTGAAAGTGGCAGAAAAGCTCAATGTTGAACCGCAAGAATGTCTTGTAATCGAAGATGTTATTGCAGGTGTGAATGCAGCAAAAAATGCAGGCATGCAGGTATATGCTATTGAAGACAACTATTCTCTGAAAGATAAAGAAAAGATCACTGAAAAGGCAGATTTCTATGCTGCGGATTTCTTCTCAATTCAAAAAAAGCTGGAAAATTCTGAATGAATAAAATGAAAAAAGTCTTATTCACTGGTATCATTCTTTTACTTTCTGCATCACTTTCCGCTGAAGAAGTAATGATGTTCACTGCAAATCAGTATTTCACGTCTCG
>MVCT01000075.1 GCA_002049945.1 Candidatus Cloacimonas sp. 4484_140 | reverse complement strand
AATTTTGAAGAAAATCTGAACCAGTATAAGAAACCGATAATGAAGGGTATTATAAGGATGTATTCCTTTTTGAGGAACAAAGGTTCGTATGCGTACGGGAGAAAGGCATTATAATAAGTATAAGGAATATAATAACCCATCGAAACGCCTACGAAGAGGTGCTCTGCAAATTTGTAGAAGGGATTATCCTTGTACAGAAAAGAGAACATGCAGAGTGTCAAAAATGCAGCAATCCAGATTCCAATTGTTTCAGTCATGTTTACTCCTTATTTCACTTATTTTTTTTCTGTGCACGTTGATCAAGGAAGTACCCAATATTACCAAGAACAATGAAGAAAATGATGAGAACGTGAACAACTGCCTGTGCATCCATACCGATACGGGCTTTATTATATTTATAGAGTTTTGCTATTGCGGGCAACTCTTTATATTGTGCTGCGACCCATTTAATGTCACGTGCTTTTTTCTTGCTGAACTCTTCATCGTTCATAGCAAAGATATCAACGAGCTGTTCGTATTCGGCTGCACCTTTCAATCCACCAAGACTACCAACAAACTGCCCCGACTGAAGATAAGGATATACGTCAGCAGCCATAACTGCAGTAAGACCAACAGCCACATCGACGCCGAATTTGGCACGTGCATAGGTTACCCAGAATTGACCCATTGATGAACCCGATATTTCTACAACAACCTGTATATTATCATAATTTTTCATATTCTGCATGATTGGAAGATTCTCTAACTTAAGTCCTTCACTGTTTGTTTCTACTGCCTCTGCAATATCATCACCCATACCAAGCATAATGGGAAGTTTCGTGCTCCATGGTTTAAAACCAAAATTACAATAATCAACATTTGCTTCTATATTCGGGTAATCTTCTTTAACTTCAGAAAGAGCCATCTGAATAATAGCTGCTCCCTGTGGAAGGAAGGAGATCGTGAAAACTTTTATGTTTCTTTCAAAACAATGTCTTAGAATTGCCAGATCCATAGGATATAATTCAGGAAGAACACCGGGATCGTGTGTGAAGTCCATAAGAATCGACATATCATCTCTACCCGCAGCAGCATCAATATGACGGTAAAGGTCTTCAACCGGCGTGGTCGTATAGGTCTTGAATCCGATACGAAAAACAAGAGGTAAAACGACCGCTAGTAAAAGGATCATATAGATTATTCTTCTATCAACTTTTTGAATTCTATCTGAAAATTTCATAATACCTCCTTAATCCTTTCCGCCAAGATATGAACGCTCGATCCCAAGCATGATCTTCAGGGAAGTTGCAGTCATACCAAGTCCTACACCAAGCGCAATACCTCGCTTGGCTGCCAGGTTAGGTACATTGAGGATCCATTCCGTAATGTCTGGGATCCAATGAGTAATTGCCTGACCGATTGAAACTCGTCCCAACATCACGATTATTGCAGCAATAAGGAGCACAGTCGCCTCGATGGAACGAGCTCGGAATGCTTTATATGCTGCAGACGCTATATAGAATGCCAGGAGAGAGAACATAGTAGCACCAAGTGGAACATTAAAATTTTTAAATATCCACATATATGGAGTACCCTCCTGGATACCCCAGATAAATCCCACTGCTGTAGTTATCACCAGTGCAACAAGTGTAACAATGCTGTATCCCCATGTTGGGGCTTTGCGCTTGATCTTATTATAGTGAACATATACAAGACTGAACACACCAAGTACTATCGCAAAAGGACCAATGACTTTCGTCCATTTCAAGAACCAGTCAAGATAGTCCGCAGAGATCCTGCTTGGAATAAATACATGAGCCACGAAAAGTAAACCAAGGATTAAAACTATCATTAAAGGTATTTGTCTTTTCATTATGATACTCCTTTCTATTTAGCCGGGAACCAGTTCATAAAGAACGTAAGGTGAACAGTTGAGAGGACAGTTCCAATAATCACAGTAATAACAATAAGAAGTTTCATATAGTCTTGCGCTTTAAGTGTACCGAGAATAAGAGGTTGTTTGGAAAGATAAGCACTTGCTGCATAGAGTTCCTCACCAATTAGTGTATAGTCACATGTTGTGATGAAGAAGGGTAACTGATTAACAGCGTCTGTACCTGCGATCTGAATTGCTCCTGTAGCGCTGCCTGTTTCTGTCATAAGAAGTGATTCAGCCCAGAACATTCCCATATAGAAGTTCGTTGCAGTTTTTTCACGTATCATTATACCATTTACACCGGCAACAAAAGCGAACTGTGCCTGTGTGATAAAGAATACGCTATTTTTATCGTAAGTATCGGGACGACCGGCTTCATAATGTGCTTCTTTGACTATTTCCTGAGCAATAGGAAGCACGATGAAGTCACGGCATGGAACAAGTATTCTTGTATCGTATTCGGCAGCTTTTTTAGCAACTTTACTGAGAATTGCCAATCCTGCAAGAGTAGCCACATCACTGATACCGCTTAATCCGGGAACAAAGAGGATCGGACGACCCATTTCTGTGGCACGACCGATTGCATTATCGATTTCCTGAATACCTGCGATTGGACGAATATATAATCTCTTACCTTTTCGTGCTGCTTTGATCATGAAAAACACAAGCGCTGCAAATACAAGCACTGCAATAAGAGTGATTATCTCATCAGTATTGAACCAATTCTGTTTTGGGAAGATATATTGTTCGCCGTTTGGGGCAGTATAGATTGGAGTATCGATGAAATGTCCTTGTCCATCAGTTTTTCTGATGTAATATTTGAATGAACGTTTATTAGTACAGTGTGCTGTATAAAGCATTTTCATCCGCTCTTTATCAGATTTAAGCCGATTTGCCTCTTTCACGATTTCAGGTTTATCTTCGATATAATCTGTATATGAAATTATGCGATTTTCAATTTTCTCGATCTCTTGTTTATCAGTTGTGGTTTCCAATTCTTTTTGAAGTTCTGCAATTTCTGCTCTGATCTCTTCATCCTGCTGTTTTAGTTGATCAAGATAAATGGCTTGAGTGTAGAATGGATATTGATCCTTATAATTTACAATGCTGAGATACGTACTGAAATAAAGCCGCTTTTCATCAAGACAGAAACGTGGTGTTCCACGGAATTGCACTGTTTCATAAGAAATTTTATCAACATATTCCCTCTCCCTGAATGAAAGCTCTTTTGCATATCGGTACACATCACTTGTATGATTAATCTTATATACCTGATAATAATAATCCATTTGTTCTTTCATCTGCTCATTAGGTGGATAGTCGATGATAACCACTTGCATCTCAGGATCAAAGCTGAAGGTATGAGTAATGGCATAATCTTCCGGTAATGGCTCCTGTCCCTTATGTTTGCAGACAAAAGAACCTTTGATCTCCATTGGCATTTCATAATCCCAGTCAACATTGAAATCGAGTTTATTATCGAGAACGTATTCGGTTTTTGTCTTACCGTTAATAGTTAATATCAGGCGGGTCACTTCGTACATAGAATTTTCACTGATGAAGTAGTTAACTGTCAGCTTGGTGAATGCATCATTATAGGTTAATTTAGAAAGACCATAATAGGGATAACCGAAGAAAACCTGTAATTGATCACCTTTATCATTTGGCTGGTCTTTTACAGTGAAATGAATAGGAGGTTTGGGCAGGATTGCAGAAGTAATGATCTCAGCAGGGATCGGTTCGTCTTTTGCAAGCGTTTCCTGATCCTTTCTGTCCTGTTCTCCTATATTGAATCTGTACCATTTCATATTTGCAGGATTAAATGCTTCAAAGCGCGCTGCAATAGAATCGTAAGGTACTATTGCATTTGTCTGAGGTGTATAAGGATAGGCATCAGGACGTGTAAATATCAGATGCTGATCATCAAATTCATCATAAAGATAGATGTTGAATTGTTTTTGGTCATCTGTAAAAACAGGTAATGACCACTCAAACTGCATTTGCTTTTTATCCGAGACAGCCACCGCACAGAATTTTTTCAATTTTTCAGGTGGATCATCTGTTGTTTTTCCGCTTACAATTTCAGAAAGGGGTGATACAGAACGGTTCATATTTAGCGCCTGAATCGCATAATAATATTCTTTGCCAACTTTGAGCTTTGTCAGAATATACTTAAGCTGCTCAAGTTTCATACCTGCAAGAATCGTAGATGTGGTGTCAACAGTTCCATCTTCATTAGAATCAATATCTGTGAACTCCCTCATCTTTGTATGATACATATATTCTTTATCAGGGATCACGACGAGTATGCGATAGTGGTCCATCATAGGACCATAGACTTTCATGTCACGCGGAACAGTTCGAAAGAGTACTTCTGCTCCTTTTGTTCCTTTTTTCTGTCCCTTTTCATGTTTCAGCTTGGCTCGCGAGGTTGCATCAACGAAAAATGTCCAGCCCTGGTCCACATATTTCATAGTATCGGCTGCAACACCTGTCTTTGCATCAACCGGGATCCTTCCAATATAGAATAAGCTATCGGGAGTATAGCCACGATAAATACGATATTCAATGATGCGCTTCTCTTTGGGCAGAGGTTTCCAGCTCAGTGTAAGTCCTCCGCCATCATCATGAGGAACATTTTCAACTTTCAGACCTTCAACAGCTTCATTATTGGGTACTATTGCCCCAAATGCAGAACTCACAAGTAACAGCGTAAACATCAAAAGCAATAGTCCAAATTTACTACAAACTTTCACTTTTGTTGCTCCTTTCTTTATATTTTTTTTATTTCTCTATTATTTTCTTACCAAACGTAAACAAATTCCCGGCTTTATAGATATCGAATTGAACTTTTGAGAAAGGTTGGATATTTATATATTGATTAGAAACTGTCCCATTTTCAAGATCGATAGTGATTTCTTCCCTTTGTGATAATTTTGAAAGATCAATATCTGTAATAGTTATAATTGGCATTCCTGAATTAATAGCATTCCTTTTATAGATCGCACCAAAGGATTCTGCAAGAATGGCTTGAATGCCAAGTGATGCAAAGCAATCAACCGCCTGCTGACGTGATGAGCCGGCACCAAAATTTTTACCAACAATGACGATGTCACCCTTTTTTGCTTTTGAATAAAAGTCTTTCCAACCTTCAAGATTATCAAAGGTGTATTGCCCCATTGTATCGATATCTGTGATCGCAAGGTATTGATTATGAAAGATCATATCAGTGTCAATATCATTAATAAGAGTGTTCTGATGGTCAATAATGAGCCAAATTTTTCCTGTTATTGTACAATTTTTTTGCATTGTAGGTAAAGACGTGACAATCCATTTAAACTGTCAAATTTTTTTACTTTTTAAATCACCTATAAGCGTGTTTTTGCAGAATTTGTTCATGCTAACCAAAAATTGATTGGAGAAATGTCTTTTGGGATTCTTTGAAGAGCTCGTCAATATAGTGAACAGAATCCATAAATTCATTCATGGATTGCTCAGGAATCGGAGGACCGGACACATTATTCAGAGATAGAGGATTAATAGGTTTGTCATGCTGATAGATCGTGTAATGCAGGTGTGGACCAGTTGACCAGCCGGTTGACCCCACGTAACCGATCACTTCTCCCTGTTGAATACGCTTGCCAACATAGAGATTTTTCACATAAGCACTCAGGTGACCATACAAAGTTTTATAACCATTCGTGTGTCGGATCATCACTGTATTTCCGTACCCGCCGGTATTACCTTTAGGTGTGGGATGCCCACCTTTCCAACCCTTATGAATAACTGTTCCATCCGCAGAGCTGACAACAGGTGTTCCATGAGGAGCTGCATAATCAACTCCGTTGTGAAGCCATACTTTTTTGGTGATCGGGTGCAGGCGCATTCCAAAATATGAGCTTATGAAAGAGTAATTTAGAGGAGAACGCAGAAATGCTTTTTGGAAGGATTCTCCGTCATTTGAGTAATATCCGCGCACATTTCCGCCATTATCAAAGTAATATGCGGTGAGATCAAAAAGTTTTCCTCGATATGAAGCTCCCAAAATATTTCCATATTTGAGGATTTCCCCATTATGACTAAATGCTTCATATATGATAGAGCATGTATCACCTTCACGTGGGTCTATAAAAAAATCAATATCCCATTGAAAAATGTCACTGAACTTCATGACCAATTGCGGGTCTAATCCCTCATCTACAAGGGTCTCATACAAAGATGATTTTAATGTAGTTGTAAGCAAGCGAACGTCTTTTTCAAGCACTAACTTTTCTTTGTTATTTTGTATGCATCCTGATAGGATACGTCATTATCAAGAAGAATGGAATAGAGCGACTTTCCAGTTTTGAGTTTTCCATAAACATGATCATAAGGATCGGGAGGTTCAATTTCGATGAGTTGTTCCTCATGTGTGCAAGATATCAGAATGATTACCAGCATCAGCAATAAAAACAGGTTCTTCATATTGTTAGTTTATAGCTCTCCTTTTAATGCAGCCAATGCAGCGGTGATCGGACTTGCCAGATAGGTTTCGCCATCACCTTGCTTGCCTTTGAAATTCCTATTCGAAGTTGATATTTGTATTTCACCTTTGCCAGTCATGCCGATTTGCCCTG
>MVCT01000074.1 GCA_002049945.1 Candidatus Cloacimonas sp. 4484_140 | reverse complement strand
GGGTGAACGGTTTCGTTCAGTTTTTTATATAATTATCTTGTGATCGTATTGGCTAAGTACCCGCCTTATATATAATTAGATTGTGCGAGCGGATTCGTCCGGGTAATTTGAACGGAAACGTTCAATATGGTAGGGATGAATCCTAAGCGAAGCAAGGATTATAGTGTCATGTCAAGCTTCGATTTGAAATTGTAATTGAATTTTAACATTCCTTATATTGCCTTCTCCTCAGCTAGGAGAAGGTTAGGATGAGGTTTCAAACTTTGTTAAAATTCAATTTGCGCCATTTAACAATTGACTTATCATTAGACTCCTCTTAACTTTTCTACTCGACTCCTCGTCTTGCAGACTTAGGAGTCGATTTGAATAGGAGTCCTAAGCGAAGCAAGGACTCCTCGCTATTTTATGATAGAACATAGACTCCTCGTCGTCCCGATAAATCGAAATTCCTTAGTAGTCGAAATCGATGAGCATACCCATTGATTTATCATTGACTTCTTCATCGTATATAGATATCATTTTTTTATAATCATCAAAATATTCTATAAAAGATGCCAATGAGTCTTTTGAAGTAATTTCATCTTCTTTTCTCTCTATAAAATTTGAATAATTTGAATATTTCCAATCTCGGAGGTCTGTCACAAGATTCGCTTTTCTTGGATTATTATGAATATACATTACCAATTGAATTAGATACTGCTCGTCATAAACTTTTACATGCTGTAATTTGCTTTGAAATATAGGTCCATTTCTATTGAGAATGTGATTCAGATGTCTTACGTATGAAGAAAGTGCGTGATTAAATAATTCATATATTGGTTTACTGGAATCTTGTCTAAGAAGAAAATGAAAGTGGTTTGGCATTAAACAATATGCATAAATTGTGGAAGGATAATTTCTTAGAAATTTTGAAAAATACTGCAAGAATGATGTATAATTGTTATCATTATAAAAGAGTTTGAGTGGTTTCATCGTTTTATTATAGATGTGAAAAATCGCTCCTTCAGTAAATTCATCCTTTTTACATCTTTTGATCATTTTTACTCCAATTATTCTACGAGGAATCCTAAGTGCAGCGAGGATTCCTGAGAGCACTTCTTCTATGCTGTACCTCGACTCCTCGTCTTGCAGACTTAGGAGTCGAAATGCAATCTATATTTTTTAATTTTTCGATTGAGACTGGTTCTGGTCGTTCCTAATAATTCTGCAGCATTTGTCTTGTTGTTCCCTGTTTTTTCCATTGCTTTGCAGATCATTTCTCTTTCCAGATTATCAAGATGCGATAAAGAAAGATCAGGTAAGTTCGAAATAATATTTGTTGTGTCATGTTTTTGAAGCGTTTCAGGTACAGTTTCAATTTTAAGATACGCATCACAGGACTGTGACATGATCACTGCTCTTTCCACCATATTTTTTAGTTCACGCACATTCCCCGGGAAATCATACTTCTGAAGATTCTTTATTGCCCTTTCCGAGAATGATTTCAAGGGCTTTTTCATGGAAAGACTGAATTCTTTGTTGTAATAATCAAGCAAAGGAACAATATCTGCCGGACGTTGTCTTAGAAGTGGAATATCAATGCGGAATTTGTTCAGACGAAAGAAAAGGTCTTTGCGAAATAGATTATTCATGATCAATTTTTCAAGATTTTTATTCGTTGATGCTATTATTCTGATGTCGAGTAGAATATCTTCGGACGAGCCGACACGCCTGATCTTTCTTTCTTCGAGTACCCGCAACAGTTTTGCCTGCATTGCAGAAGGCATATCTCCTATTTCATCAAGAAACAATGTTCCGTGGTTTGCTATCTCAAACCACCCTTTCCGGGTTGAATCCGCACCTGTGAACGCATGTTTTGCATGTCCGAAAAATTCGCTCTCAAAAAGACTCTCCGGTATTGCAGTGCAGTTGACATCAAAAAATATTTTATCTTTTCTTCCGCTGAGATTGTGAATACCACGAGCCACAAGCTCCTTACCTGTTCCACTTTCCCCTGTTATGAGGACGTCCGTATTTTTTGTGGCAGCGATCTGCTTTATCAGATGAAGGATTTCCTTCATACTTTCGCTTTTCCCGATCATTTGATAGCGCTTACCCACATCCTGTGCAGAAAGAAGTTTTTCATAGGTTTGACGTATCTCTGAAATCCGGTTCTGTAATGAAAGATACTTTTGTGTTCGTTCTATTGAATATTGAATGTCCATCAGATCAAATGGCTTGGCAAAGAAGTCTAGAGCACCCTCTCTCATCGCTTTGATCACACTCTCCATGTCACCATGTCCACTTATCATAATGACAGCGATGTCAGGATCGAATTCGATCAATTTTTTGAGGAGTTCAGTGCCATCCATTTCAGGAAGCTTCAGATCGACAATCGCAATATCGATTTGTGATGAAGACTGAATTTCAAGGGCGCGGGAAGGGGTTTCAGCTTTGTGTACGAGGAAATCACAATCAGCGAGATATTCGCCGATTTCGTCCCTATAACCCTTTTCATCATCAACCACAAGTACGGTTAATTTTTTCATTATTAATCCTATCTAAGCTTTTCTTGAATACGAGGGAAGTTTAATTTTGACTAGAGTGAATTTTCCTTTTTTACTCTCCATGGATATGTTTCCATCCATCTCCTGAATGATGCCGTAGCATATTGAAAGTCCCAGTCCTGTTCCCCTGCTTTCTGGCTTCGTTGTATAGAAAGGATCGAAAACATGGTAAATGGTTTGTTGACTTAAGCCACATCCGTTATCTTCGACCTCAAGAACAATTATATTGCCCTCCGGATACAATCTAATAATTATTTTCTTTGCATCGTCCAGTTCATCAAATTTCTCGTCGAGTGCATCACGAGCATTGGAAAGCAGATTCAGCACAACCTGTTCCAGGCGGTATTTGTTTCCAATGGTTTTGAAGTGATCTTCTTTGAATTCTTGTTGTATGGCAATGTTATGATTTTTAAACTGCATCCTGATCATTGAAAGAGCATTGTTAACAATTTCCTTAACATCTATTTTTTGTTTATTGTCTTGCTGTTGGTCGCGTGAAAATAGGCGTATATGTTCTATGATTTTGTTGATCCGGTTGATATTATCTTCGACGAAAGCAGACTTCTCTTTTAGATAAGTATCAGTGATCTTATTATTCTTATATTTATGGAAAAGGTTCTGTGTTGCGATCTTTATCAATCCGACTGGTTGATTGATCTCATGCGCGATTCCTGCTGCCAGCCGTCCCAGAGATTCAAGCTTGGATTTCTGTATAATGATCTGCTCCTGCAAGCGTCGCTTTTTGGTTTCCTCAATAACTTTTTTCTCAAGATTCTGATTGAGCTGTTTCAATTCCTTTTCTGCTTGCTCAAGCATCTTTTTCTGATCCAAAATTTGGGCATTCATACTTTCAAGTTCATCGTTTTTATGCTGGAGAATCTCCTTTTCATGCTCTGTACGTTCCACTTCCATTTTTATCTTCATTTCTTGGATCGCACTGTTTTTCTTTTCATCAGAAAGGAAATCTTTTATCTGCTGACCTTTTTGGGTGAAGTACAATGCTTTTTTGTAATCGGTTTTATTCTGGTAAAATTGAGATAGTGCCGTATAAGCTTTCAGAGCAGTCGAACGTAATTGATGCAGCTCAGCGATGCTCAAACTTTTTTCGAGGAATTCTTTTTGCTTTATCGGATCATCCAGTTTTTCATAAACATTTGCATATTTAAGATATATACTTGCGATTTGACTTTGTTCATTCACTTTACTGGCAAAATCCATTGCTTTATCCAGCATTTTCAGAGCCGTTTTATATTCTTCGGATTTTATAAGTAACGTTGCCTTGTTTTGATAAACATTGCTCAAGCCGGCATAATCTTTTATCCCTGTTTTTAATGAAATCGATTTTTCATAGAACTCCTCAGCTTTCAGGGTGTCACCAAGTTCTAGGTACGTTTTACCAAGATTGTCATAGCACACAGAATTCATATAAGGTAATTTGTGTTCTTCGCAAAGCTTGAGGGATTCTGTAAAATACTTAACAGCTTGATCGAAATCATCGAGTTGAAGATAGATCCTACCAATATTGTTCAAAATCGTGCTGGAGAGCTTTGGACCATTGAACTTCGCTTCTAATGCAAGATTTTTATGAAAGTATTTCAGTGCGTTCTCCAGATCGTTCCACTGATTATATACAAGCCCGATGTTGTTATAGATGCTCCTCAATCCATACCAGTAGTTTTCTTTTTGGAAGAATGGTTCGGCTTTCAAGTAATTTTTCAATGCATTGTAATATTCACTCCGATGAAAATATCCAAGTCCAATATGCATATATGCCATTCCCTGACCGACACCGAACTGATATTTATCCGAAAGCTGTAATGCTTCTTTGCTGATCTTGATACATTTGTTCGTATCTGAATTCATCAGCTTGTACGCCTCAGCAATAAGCTCTCTGACTTTAGCTAATTCTGCATCTTTATTGGATTCTTCTCTGCACTTCATATTTCTGTTCTCATCTGTTGATTAAATCTTAAACATGTGAAATTAATGTAAAGAAAAAAGGGATGAATTGGTTTCAGCTCCTACAAATTGTCTTTATAACTTTGCGAAAGGTTTGGAACTTTCGAAAAGGTGTTAATTATTTTTCTTGAGCTTTTCGTTCTTAACTCCACTGTCATTCCATTCCCGTGAAGTCAAGTCCGAGAACTATTATTTCAACAGGATCAGCTTAAGAACCTTGTGAATGGTTGACGAAGGAATCCTTCGCAATGGTTCGGACTTAATCGTTTCAACCCTTGCGAAGGCTTTCAGCCATTCGCAAGGTTTTATTTTATTTCATCAGAACAAGCTTCTTCGTATCTGCAATTTTACCATTTATGAGCAATTTGTACAAATACACACCTGCTTGAAGATTTTTCCCATTCTCATCTTTTCCATTCCAAACTAAAGTTTTGGATGAAGCAAATCCGGAATAAAGCGATTTTACAAGCTGTCCTTTGAGATTGTAGATATTCAATTCTACTTTTGCAGTTTCATGAAGATTAAAGGAAATCTTTGTGCTCTCAATAACAGGATTTGGTTCGTTCTGTAATAGACCATGTCGCACTGGTTCAGGTATCAAACCGCCACCCGGATCATATTGTTCTTGAATTGTTATTACTGCTACTTTATCATAATGATTTACAATTCCGCTGTAATCAATGCTCTCCAGCCAGTAATAATAAGTGCTTCCGATTTCTGGATTCTCAATATTATCTTCATACAAATATGATTGCTGTTGCGTTGTTGTGCCATGTCCTTCTATAAACTCTGATATTTTCTCGGAAGTTGTGAAATCTTCTTCATCATTTCGATACACAAACCAGCCCATGTTGTCAGCTTCGGATTGGGTTGTCCAATAAAGAGTTGGGGTATTTTCTATAAATTGGGCGGTGAAGGTGGAGAGTTCAACTGGAAGCGTTGGACCTGAGCCAGTTTTAGCACCTGTCCACCATGAAAAGCCATCAATTGAGGAAAGGGTAATTGTATTGTCTGTTGTATTCACAGATGAAGTTGCCTGCTCAGTCCAGCTATTGCCGTCTGCTGATTTGAAAAGTTTAAGATCAGCTTCTGCAACACCATTAAGTTCGGATTCAAGATAATTGAAAATAAGAGTGGCGTTCAAGCCTGTATTTGTTGTTGGATTTATCTGATAATATCTTTTGATCCCTAAAGTTCCTTGTGCTTGGTGACCACGAATAATTGTAGTGCTTAACATATTTGCAGAAGTTGTTATTTTCGCTCCAAGTCCGGCAACATCTTCATCGATATTGCTTAAATTTCTGGTGGTCGTAATTGTTCCTGAAGTTCCGTAAAGATTTCCGCTCGATTCAACTAAATTTGCAGTTGCACCAAGTGTTATCGTTTTTCCGTTCAAATCAAGATTTTCCTCAAGAATAAGGTTGCCGTTTACTGTTACATTTGCTCCTAAAGTAAAGATATCATCAACAACAAAATTATTTACGGTTGTTGCACTAAGCGTGGGTGCTGTTCCTCCTGTATAATCCATTATTCCCACATTATCCGTTAAAGACGGAACACTGCCGCGGCTCCAGTTTGATGCACTTGACCAGTCTGATGAATTGGTATTGAGCCAGGTATTGAATGCGGATGAATTTACCCAATCGGCATTATCCATATTTTGAAGCGTTCCGTCATTTATATTTCCGCTAAAATCCTGAAGTGTTGTTCCTGATGTATTGTCAAAATTGTAATAGGCAACAAGTCCGCCTTCATTTCCTGTGAGGGTTTTACACATATTTTCACGGATTTGTTGGGCAGTTAGGGCTACATTCCAAATCTGCACTTCATCAATTTTACCTTCAAAAAGATTCCCATCATAAGAATGGCCGCCTACTGTTAAGCTACTAGTTTTTGTATCAATACTGCCGGTAAGCGTTTCGGCATCTACAAGAAATCCATCAACATATATTAAGCAATTATTCTCACCGCCAACCTTATCATAAGTAGCAGCAATATGATGAAAGTTCCCGTCCCAAAGCTCCTCTACCGGACCATAACCATTAGATATATGTCCTACTCCATCCAATTTTAATGGAAACTTTATAAAATGTATATCTTTTTTAACCAATAAAGCATA
>MVCT01000073.1 GCA_002049945.1 Candidatus Cloacimonas sp. 4484_140 | reverse complement strand
AACTATTGCTCCAGCACACATCGTACAGGGTTCTAAAGTGACATATAAGGTACAATCATAAAGCCACTTGCCACATTTTTTTCGGGCTTGTTCAATTACAAGCATTTCTGCATGGGCAAGAACATCCTTACTGGATTCCGTCGAATTATGAGCACACGCTATGATTTTTTCATCCTTTATTATTACTGCACCAACAGGAACTTCATCCTCTTGAAAAGCCCTTTTGGCTTCCTCAAGTGCTAATCTCATCCAGTATTCATCACTATGTGCTTTCATCGAATGTGTTTGTTTATTTGAAGCCGGAATTCATTGTCAATTTTTCCACAAAATGTATGCAATTGCAAAATCTATAAAGATATTGACCAGTTTCAAACCTTCTCCACAAACTAACAAAAATTAAATTTCAATAAGGATGTTCAATGTCATCTGCCTTTAACTGGATACTTACAACAACTGAATTTTGCATGACAACACTCCGTACCCTTGTAAGCCATCACATCCTCTTTGCAATCGGTGTAGTGCTTATTGTCGGTTACCTTCTCGGAAAAGTTGCTAGCAAGCTCAAGCTGCCGGTTGTCACAGGTTACATTATTGCGGGTATTCTACTTGGCGAATCGATTGGTAATGTTATTGAACTGAAAATGGTGCACGCTCTTCGACCTATCACAGAAGTAGCTCTTGGACTTATCGCTCTTGCTATTGGTGGTGAATTCTCCCGTTCGAAACTAAAATCCATCGGCAAAGAAGTAATGATTCTTACCTTGTTCCAGATCGGGCTGACCTTTGTGCTTGTCTCAGGAGCATTGATGCTTATCGGTTTTAAATATGAATTCTCTCTGCTATTGGGAGCCATAGCCACTGCAACTGCTCCTGCTGCCACCGTGGCTATCGTTCAGTCATTGCGTGCTCGAGGAAAATTTATTGACTATCTCTATGGCTTAGTCGCCCTTGATGACGCAGGTTCGGTTGTTCTTTTTGGGCTGGTATTTGCATTTATAGGAGTTACATTACCGAACATTAGCGGCATTAAGAATAATCCTATGATAATGATATTTACAGCGCTTGGCGAAATTTTCCTCTCGATAATAATCGGTATTGTAGCAGGATTCATACTACATAAAGCAACGCATAAGAAACAAAATAAAAGCGAGATCATGATCATTGCGCTTGGCGTGATCTTTATTGTGATCAGTATTGCGCACCCGCTTCATATCTCACCGCTTATCACGAATATTGTGATCGGTGCAACACTAGTAAATCTTTCTCATAAAAACCAAAGAATTTCACGAATATTAGAAGGACTTACACCTCCTATATATGCGGCGTTTTTTGCAATTGCCGGCACCGAACTACAGCTCGGTATTTTTGCTCAACCCGGCATTCTTATCCTCGGAGTAATCTTCGTTATATCGCGTATGATCGGAAAATATTTCGGAGTATATCTTGGAGCGCTCACTATGCATTCTGATAAACTAACAAAAAAATATCTTGGTATCTGTATGTTCCCTCAGGCAGGTGTCGCTATCGGACTTGTGCTGATGATCCAGGCATCTCCGATTATTGCGAATGCAACTTCCGAGATGCAGCACCTGGCGATCAATATGGTTAATATTATAATTTTCTCAGTATTTATAAACGAACTTGTCGGACCTGTGCTTTCCAGATGGGCGATAATAAAAGGCACAGGCATCAAACCTTAATTTGAGGTAATTAAAATGAATCTTTATGAAAAATTATGCAAGGATTGCTGCACTGCTTCTCTCAAAGCAAAGAAAAAGGATGAAGCACTTCATGAACTTGTTGCTCTCCTTAAAAAATGTCCACGTGTTGAAAAGATCGAATCATACAAAATATATTCCGCTCTGAAAGAACGCGAGAAACTCGGCAGCACCGGTTTGGGTGGTGGAATTGCCATTCCTCATGCGAAGATAGAAGGACTTGATGATTTCGTTCTCGCTCTTTCGATCTCCAAAAAAGGAGTCCAGTTCGATGCTGTCGATAATAGAAAAGTGCATATCTTTTTTGTGCTTCTTGGACCATCAAATTCACCAAATGAGCATCTGAAAATGCTTTCTGCGATTTCGAGAACACTTCGAGATGAAGACATCAAGAATGAACTTCTCGCAGCCCGATCTAGTGAATCGATCTATGAAACAATTGCTATGAGCAGCGGTGAAGAAGCAAAAAAAGAGCTTCCTCAAGAGAAGAAAAAACTCCTTATGATCGTTCTGTATGAACAGAAATATTTGGAAGATCTTATGGAGCTTTTCCTTGAACTCGGTGTTAAGGGTTCCACAGTTATTGACTCTCAGGGCATGGGTGGAATTCTCACAAAAGTACCTCTTTTTGCAGACTTCATAAACTTCCTTGGAGAGAATAAAAACTATAGTAAAACGATCTTTGCAATCATTAGCGAATCTGAGCTGCACACAATTATTCGCGGAGTGGAGAATCTGCTTGGAGATCTTGACAAACACGGCGGCGCATCGATCATTTCATTAGATATACATTTTGTAAAAGGCACAATGGAATATATGTAAGGAGCATCATGAAAAAAACCGTCTTTTGTACCGTAATCCTATTGGCAGCAGCAATTTTTTTACAAGCAGACCCACCTGCTACTTTCGATCTGCGTGATGTGGGCGGACAAAACTATGTTACAACCATAAAGAACCAGCAGGGCGGCACATGCTGGACTCACGGCGCAATGGCATCGATAGAGGGAAACCTTATGATGACAGGCGTGTGGACGGCAAACGGCGAGATAGGAGAGCCGAATCTTGCGGAATACCATCTCGACTGGTGGAATGGTTTCAATCAACATAACAACGATGACATCACTCCCCCATCCGGAAGCGGACTGGAAGTACACCAAGGTGGAGATTACCGTGTGACTGCTGCATACCTTTCCCGCGGAGAAGGAGCAGTCCGCGATATAGACGGACAATCTTACTCCTCACCACCTGCACGATATGAGCCGAGCTATCATTATTATTATGTTAATGATATCGAGTGGTACGTTGCAGGAAGCGACCTGAGCAATATAAATACCATAAAAAATAAAGTTATGGAAAATGGCGTCATGGGCACGTGCCTTTGTTATGCTTCACAATATATCAGCAACTATATACATTATCAACCCCCGACCACGACCGACGACCCGAACCATGCTGTTGCGATCATTGGCTGGGATGATAATAAAGTCACGCAAGCTCCTTTGCCTGGCGCATGGCTCTGTAAGAATAGCTGGGGCGCGAGTTGGGGATTGAGCGGCTATTTTTGGATTTCTTACTATGATAAGCATTGCGGACAGAATCCTGAAATGGGGGCAGTTTCTTTGTACAATGCAGTGCTTCAGCCATACAGCAAAATCTATTATCATGATTATCACGGCTGGCGGGATACGCTCACACAATATAATGAAGCATTCAATAAATTCATTGCCCAAGATGATGAGATCATACAAGCAGTTTCCTTTTTCAGCGCTGTTGATAATATTGATTATACAATCAAAATTTATGATGATTTTCAGAGCGGTTCGCTACAAAATGAACTAAGCTCACAAACCGGATTTATTGAATACACGGGCTTGCATACTATCACATTGGATACCCCGGTTACATTAAATAATGGAAATGATTTTTATGTGTACCTGCTTGTTTCAGATGGCGGACTTGCTATTGACAGAACTTCTGATGTACCGGTACTCCTTGGTGCAGATTATCGTACAATTGTGGAATCTTCCGCAAATCCCGATGAAAGCTTCTATAATGACGGATTCAGCTGGCACGATCTGTATGATTATAATTTCTCAAATCCAACATGGGATGAGACGGCAAATTTCTGTATAAAGGCACTTACAAAAGAACGAGGGATCAGCATAAAACCCGAAGAATCCTTCAATTCCTCTGGACCTGCAGGTGGTCCATTTGCTCCATCGGAAATAACTTATTCCATTATAAATAATGAAGCTTCTACCGTTTCATTTGAAGTATCCCATGATCTTACCTGCGATTGGATAACACTTTCTGGTGATGTCTTCGGTTCTATTGCATCTGGAGATACTACTGAAGTCATCGTTCAGATAAACAGCAATGCAAACATACTCACAGAAGGACTTCATTCTTCATCACTCTATTTCACAAATCTGACAAACCATTATGGCGATACTACACTCGAAGTACGGCTTGCAGTTGGCGAACCTATCCTGCACTATAGCTGGTATATGGACACAAATCCGAACTGGGATAATGAAGATCAATGGGCTTTTGGGCAGCCCACAGGCGGTGGCGGTCAACACGGCGGACCTGATCCCACAACTGGTTACACTGGAGATAATGTACTGGGTTACAATCTTTATGGAGATTACCCGAATAATCTTTCCGAAACAAATCTTACCTCCACCGCAATTGACTGCTCTGATATGTTTGGAATTACACTAAAATTCTGGCGCTGGCTCGGTGTGGAGCAACCGGCTTATGATCATGCCTATGTGCGTATAAGTACTGACGGCACCAATTGGTACACTATCTGGGAAAATTCGGAAACTATCGAAGATTACGCCTGGACTCAAATGGAGCTTGATATTTCTGACTATGCTGACGACCAATCTGAAGTATATCTCAGATGGGTTATGGGTGAAACTGACGGCGGCTGGACTTACTGTGGCTGGAATATCGATGACATCGAGATCTTTGCGTATGATGAAATTTCAGAACCGATAGAACTATCTCATTTTTCTGCAACATATAGTTATCCCACAGAAAGCGCTTATCTCAATTGGACGACATTATCTGAGAATGATGTATTCGGTTTCTTTCTATACCGATCGGAAACAGACGATTTTGCTACAAGTATAAAAATATCTTCTTTGATCCCAGGACATGGAACGACATCAGAACCCAATTATTATGAATATATTGACTATACTGCTGACCCTGCTCTTCAATATTATTATTGGCTGGAGGTAGTTGATATCGGCGGCACAACAAGCGTGTATGGATCCACCGATTTAATCGTCCCAAATTGCATACTCTCCACCTTTACAGTGCAATATTTAAACTGCAAACCAACTTTGTATTGGGTTACACAAACCGAAATAGATAACCTTGGATGGAACGTATATCGTTCCATAAACAATGAATACTTGGCAAATGCCGAAATGATAAATATCGATCTAATTCCCGGTAATGGCACAACAACCCAACCTCATTCTTATATCTGCGAAGATATAAATGTGGAAGTGGTGTCAGGAGATGTACTCTACTATTGGCTGGAGAGTATCGATTTTGGGGGAAATCCTTACATCTATTATCCACCCGCACAACTAACCATTCCTGTTTCAGCAGAAGAATCACCCATCATATATGACACAGTAACACTCCATCAAAATTTCCCCAACCCTTTCAAAACCTCAACACAAATTTCCTTTTCTCTTCCACATCCTGATAAAGTGAAAATCCAGATATACAACCTCAAAGGACAACTTGTTGAAACACTTCTTAATGAGAACAAACCTGCTGGAAGCCATACTCTTGAATGGAATGCTGAAAATGCGAGTTCAGGAATTTATTTCATGAAATTATTGACGAAAGAAAAGACATTTGTTAAAAAATTAATTATAATAAAATAAATCGTCTATCTTAAGTTTTCGGAGGATTTGATCAGGAGGACGAGATGACAAAAATGCTCATTATCGGAATGGGAATACTATTCCTTTTTACTGGAATACTCTCTGCAACAATAATCAATGTTCCAAATGATTATCCGACAATTCAGCAAGGTATCGATGCGTCACAAGATGCTGACACAGTTCTTGTTCAGCCCGGAACGTATGTTGAAAATATTAATTACAATGGAAAGAATATTACTGTTGCGTCATTATTTTTAATCACTCAAGACACAAGCTACATTTCGGAGACCATAATTGATGGGAATTATGAAAGCAAAGTGGTAAAATTTGTTAATGGTGAAAATAGAGGTGCAAGAATTATTGGATTTAAATTACAACATGGTGCTCTAGGTGGTGTATGGTGTGATAATTCAATGCCAACTATTTCAAACAACATCATTATTGATAACGAGGGGAGCTGGCCTATTGTAGCCCGTGGTATTAACTGCCGTGAAGCATCACCAAAAATTATTAATAATACAATTTCATTAAATGATGGTGGTATCAGTGTTAATATCAGCTCAAATCCTATTATTGCTTTTAATAAAATTTCATCAAACAGATTTGACGGCATATACTCTGCTGATGATTCATATCCTGTAATTTACAACAATCATATTTGTAATAATTCCCATGCTGGAGTATGGTGTCACAATAACGCATATCCGATTATTAGCAATAATATAATTAGCGAAAATAATGAATATGGAATATATAGTCGATATTCTTCATCATTTATTGTAAACAATACGATTTCATCAAATGGATTAGCTGGAATATTATCTTTCGGAGCTGATGACATAATAACAAACTCTATCATATGGGGTAATAGTTCAAGTTTTACATTTCTAGGTCCTATCTGTACATCCTCCATTTCTTATAATTGTATAGAGGGAGGTTTTCCTGTACAGGGTATAAATAATGGTGGAAATATTTACTCTGATCCATTATTTTTACCAAATAGTAACTATATGTTACAAACGGGTAGTC
>MVCT01000072.1 GCA_002049945.1 Candidatus Cloacimonas sp. 4484_140 | reverse complement strand
GCTTGAGATCGATATCCCTTATATGGCGCTTCATTTTATGGAACATGGTTCGTTTTCCTATATTATTGGTGATGATACTACCCGCGTTGATATTCCCTTGCTTAATAAAACTATCGCACCACTTGATACCCTGCATCATGCACTTGCTACACCTAATGATACAGACAACGATGGCTTGAATAACACTGCCGAGCAATACTTTGACATGGAAATTGATAATCCTTACACACATGATATCGGTATCGATGACGGGCACGAGATCGCTCAAGCACTTATAGAAAATATTTCAATACTGCCTGTTATTCCTTACGGTTCTACTCCACCAGGTGATTCTATTTATATTGAGCCCCAGCTTGTTTACGGCGTTGAAGACTGTGCTATTTGTGGTAGAACTCAAAATATGGGTTCGGTTGCCATTCACAATCCGCTTCAGGGCACTTCGATGACCTTTCCCTTTATGGGCTTGCACTATATATCTCACGGAAGGTTTGTGTATGATGGCACAACAAATCAAGGCGAGATCGATCCAATAGAACTATGCGTGCTCCTTGAAATGGATCTTGCTGCAATAGAAGAACTACCTGAGATTGCCCAGAAGAATGGTTACCATGTCATGAATTATCCCAATCCTTTCAATGCAGATCGAGATGGAATAACTACAATATCAATACAAACGTTCGCACAAAATAAAAATGCAATTTTCGAAATTGACGAAATCGGTGTGTATTCCCTAAAAGGTTCATTCATAAAAGATATTGATATTCTTGATCGAACTGAAAATGGATTCACCGTTTCATGGGACGGTACAGATGTTCACGGCATTTCAGTTCCTTCAGGAATTTATCTGTTGAAAGCAGAGATCGGAAATTCAGAAAAGGTATGCAAAAAAATTGTTCTGATACGCTAAAAAATCATAACTGAGGTTCTCAATTTATACGACAGAACAAAAAACTGATAAAGCAATACTAGTTGGTTTACAAACAGAGAACAGATCATCCTACGATGTTGAGGAATCCCTTCAGGAACTCGCACATCTTGCACGGACTGCGAATGTTGTTGTCTCAGCTTTGGAAACACAAATACGTCCAAAACCTCATCCCGCTTATTTTATTGGTTCGGGAAAAGCAAAGGAAATTGCTAAACTTGCACAGCGTGAAGATGCAAACATCATTATTTTTGATGACAATCTTACACCCTCACAGGACAGAAATCTGTCAAAAATTACTAAGAAGCGGATTATTGATCGATCACAACTTATACTCGATATTTTTGCTCAACACGCACAGACGAGACAGAGCAAATTGCAAGTGGAGCTTGCGCAATTGCAGTATAATCTTTCACGCTTAAAAGGGCAATGGACACACCTTTCCAGAATTGAAGGAGGTATTGGATTCCGTGGTCCGGGTGAAAAACAATTAGAGATAGATCGGCGGCGTATTAATGACAGGATCACTCATTTAAAATCAAAGCTTGTAGGCATTGAGCAGATAAATGAGACTAAAAGAAAAGGCAGGAAAGAACTCTTTTCAGCAAGTCTGGTGGGTTATACAAATGCTGGAAAAAGCACAGTGCTGAACAGACTAACCTCATCTCATCTATACACAGCAGACCAGCTTTTTGCGACTCTGGAAACCACAACGAGAGCAAAAACTCTCGAAACAAAAGAACGTATTGTTATTTCTGATACGATCGGTTTTATAAGGAAAATCCCTCCATATCTGATTGCTTCGTTCCATGCAACTTTGCAAGAAGTGGTTTATTCAGATCTGCTGCTACACGTGGTTGATATTTCACATCCAAAATTATACGAATATATGGATACAGTTATTCAAACCCTAAAAGGAATTCACGCAAATCATAAAGATATGATATTGATCTTCAATAAAATCGACCTTCTGCCACGAAATCAGTATCTATTTATGAAGAAGAAACTCAGAATTGACTACCCTGATTCACTCTTTGTTTCTGCACGAACAGGTGAATATTTTGATGAGATCGAGCAGGCAATATCAAAAGTTTTAGCAAACAGCAAGAAATGTATTACACTCAAAGTTCCAAATAATGAACAGAAATTTATCTCCTACCTTTTTGATAATGCAGAAATTCTTGAAAAGCGCTATAACAATGATTCGGTTCGTTTGCGTGTGAAAATTCCTCTTGAAAAATACACAAAAAATTTTTCATTATTCAGAAGATTTGAGATCAGGACAAAGCGCATGGCAAAGAGGAAATTTGAGCTCCAATAAAAAAAGCATCTGCAAGAATACAGATGCTTTTAAACTTAATATTACTATTTTAATTATTCGTTTGCTATACGCAACGGCATGAGCAAGAATAGATTTTTTTGATCTTCAGGATATTCAATATTATAGAAAATACAGGGATCAAGAGAATTTTCTAATTTCATCTGAACTATATTAGTATTCACCAGTTGAAGTATTTCAATTAAATATTTATAGTTAAAGCCAATCTGGAATTTTTCGAAATCATTTTCAATTTCCAGAATTTCTTCAGCCGAGCCCTTGTCGATATCTTCAGAGTGAATTTTCAATTGATTTTTTGTAAAATTGAAAACAACTTTAAAATTATCTTCCGAGGCGAGCAAGGAAACACGCTGAATGGCTTTGATCAATGGTTCTACTTCGATCTCAATTATTTTAGAATTATCATAAGGTATGACAGCTTCGTAATCAGGATAATTTGCTTCTATCAATCGGGAATAGATCTTGTAGGAATCATATTCAAAGCTGATAGCGCTTTCTTCTGGAAGTATTTTAATTTTGGGTTGGTCCGCATGAATAATTCTTCGAACTAGGTTCACACCTTTGATTGGCATGATAATATCAATCTTGTCAGTATCCAGATTCATTTCAGTCTCGAATTTACCCAAACGTTTCCCATCAGTGGCAACCATTTTTTGTTTTTTGGAATCCAGCTCCCATAGAATACCTGAGAAGGCGGGTCTTCCGATATGTTCTGATACTGCAAAGGAAGTTTTCTCTACTAACTTTGAAAAGAGGTCGGCATCCATAGTAAAACTGTTTTCCCATTCGCGGTCTGGAATTTCCGGGAAATCTTCAGGATCAGCAAATATCAAACTGAATTCGCTATTCTGGCATTTAATATTGAGCATCTTATTATCCAGCTCACAATGAATCTCATCATCAGGAAGAGCACGTATAATATCAGTAAAATTTTTTGCGGGAATTGCAATTTTCCCGGATTCAAGCACATTGCATTCTACCTCTGTTACTGCTGAGACTTCAAGATCTGTAGCAGCAAGGCGAATGCTCCCATTCTCACCATTTGCTTCAAGAAGAATATTGGTGAGGATCTGCAAAGGATTCCTTACGGGAACAATACTATTTATGAATTGGACTTTTTGTAATATTTGATTTCTATGTACATTAAACTTCATGTGTAACCCCGAATTGTTTTAATAAAACGAGCAAGAGGCAAACCCCTTGCTCGTATAAAATGGTGATTATTTTACTGCTTCTTTAAGTTTTTTACCCGCTTTAAATTTGGGAACTTTAGTAGCAGGGATTTGAATTTTCTCACCGGTTGCAGGATTCAGACCCATGCGTGCAGCTCTTTTTGCAACGCTAAATGTTCCAAAACCTACCATGGTGACCTTGTCACCTTTTTCAAGTCCTAATTTGATGCTTTCAAATACAGAATTAACAGCTTCACCAGCTTTCTTCTTTGAAAGTTCTGCATCCATAGCAACTTTTTCAATTAACTCTTGTTTTGTCATACGTGCCTCCGCATCATTTTTTGCTATATGCTAGCCATAAGTTACCGTCAATACTAAGTCTGTCAATTTTTTTTATGAAAATAAACATAAAACTTTCACTTCGCAATCCCACGTTTAGAATTTTCTATAAATTTAATGAAGTGTTTTACCTCATCGATCATTTCAATTTCAGACTTTATCTTTTCCAATGCTTGGGCTGTATTGAGATTGGAATTGTAGAAAATCTTGTAGAGTTTCTTCAAAGTTGCTCTTGTTTCAGCAGAAAAATTATTACGCTGTAAGCCGACCGAATTGAGTCCTACTGTTTTATATGGAACGCTGGCTCCACGAGTGTAGGGCGCCACATCCTGACTTACACGTGAAAACCCACCAATAAAGGCAAAACAGCCGATATGTACGAATTGATGAACGGGAGTTAAACCGCCAATAATAACATTATTTTCTATTATTACATGCCCAGCGAGATTTACACTATTTGCCAGGATTACACTGTCTCCGAGTTGGCAATCATGAGCGATGTGCATGTATATCATAAGAAGGCAATTGTTCCCGACTCTTGTAGGTTGCTTAATATTTGAGGAACGATTTATGGTTGCGAATTCTCTTATTGTCGTGTGCTCACCGATTTCAACTGCTGTATCTTCACCGGCATATTTAAGATCCTGTGGCTCAGTACCTATCACGGCAGAATGAAAAATCCTGCAACCTTTTCCAATGGTTGTGCGACCATCGATCACAACATTTGACGATATTTTTACTCCTTCATGGATTATTACTTTCGGTCCAATAATTGAATAAGGTCCGATCTCTACATCATTACCGATCTGCGCTTTAGGATCAACTATTGCTGTTGGATGAATTATTTGAGTCATTTTTTTTTACCAATTTAGCTTTTAATTCGCCTTCACAAACCAATTTATCATCAACATATGCTTTTCCTTCGATCACATGCACCCCGACTCGTGACCGAACCAATCTCATTCGAAATTCAAGCCGATCACCCGGAACAATCAGTTTTCGAAATTTTACTTTATCTATTGAAAGAAAATACGCAACGTAATCACGAGGATTCGAGCATTCATTAAGAACGAGAATACCGCCTGTTTGAACCATTGCTTCGACAATAAGCACTCCGGGCATAATAGGATGTCCGGGAAAATGCCCCTGGAAAAAAGGTTCGTTCGCAGTAACATTCTTGATTCCTACAATTGATTCTCCTGGAGTGAACTCGATGATCTTATCAACAAGTAAAAAAGGATATCGGTGTGGAAGTATTCGTTGGATCGCCTCGTTATCAAAGACAACACCCTTCGCTTCATTTTTTTGATATTTAGCTTGTAAAATTTCATTCTCATACTGCTTCTTGATCTTTTTTATCAGCTCGATATTCGTTCTATGTCCTGAGCGAGCCGCAAGGATATGACCTTTTACAGAAATACCGAGAAGCGCAAGATCGCCAATAAGATCAACCACTTTATGCCGTACAAATTCATTATAATATCTCAAAGGTCCTGAATTCAGTAATTTTTGTTCATTGAGCTTTAGCTCTCCTTCTACATTGAAGAGTTCGCGAAGCTCTTGAATGTCTTCATCAGAAAGACTCTCATCACCGATAACCAGTGCATTGTCCAAGCTACCGCCTTTTATCAAACCGGCTGCACGAAGTTGTTTGATGTCATTTATAAAGCAAAACGTCCTTGCAGAAGCAAAACCCTTTTCATATTCATCTTTCATAGAGACCATCGAGGTGTATTGAGGTTTAAGATTTGGATGATCAAAATCAATAAAAAAGGTAATTTTCAGGGATTCTGAAGGCACAACTACGACATCAACATTGTGTTCCGGAACAGAAAAGGAAAGCGGCTTTTTGATCTCAAGATATTTACGTTCTGCATCCTGCTCGATTATACCACATTTTTTCAGTGCTTTTACAAACTCGATGGAACTGCCGTCTGCAACAGGGATTTCCTCCCCGTCAATTTCTACAACAATATTATCTATTTCCAGACCCTTGATCGCAGAAAGCACATGCTCGATTGTCGCAACCGTTGCATCTTTGATGCCAATGTTCGTTCCCCTATCCAGATTTTTTACATGTTTTATATCTGCTGGAATTTCCGGTTGACCCGGCAGATCAGTACGACGAAAAATTATTCCTGTATTTTCCGGTGCAGATTTGAATGTTACGGTGCTGATCGTTCCTGTGTGTAAACCGATTCCTGTGTAACTTATCGAATCCTTAATAGTTTGTTGATTTTCATGAATGTACATCATTTTCTTCCTTCTTTTTCAGTTGATGGAAGTATTTTCTCATATCGGGCAATTCTTTTAATGAAGCAAGAATCCTTCTCTGCAGACCGATATCCATTGCAGGATAGCCCAACACGATCTTATCATCAGGAATATCATTCGGAACTCCGGATTGAGCTCCAACTTTGACATTATTCCCAATTTTTACATGATCTGCTATACCGACCTGTCCTGCAAAGATACAGTTGCTTCCAACTTTTGAACTCCCTGCGATCCCTACTTGTGAGCAAAGGATCGTGTACTCCCCTACTTCAACATTGTGAGCGATTTGAACCAAATTATCAATTTTCGATCCTTTCCGAATTATCGTGTCACAAAGCGCTCCTCTATCGACAGTAACATTGGCACCGATTTCCACATCATCTTCAATAATAACTCTGCCGACCTGCGGAATTTTTTGATGCTTCTTTCCATCCCAGATATAACCAAAACCATCCGAACCAATAACACTTCCTGCGTGAATTCTCACATCGCATCCGATCTGAACTTCACTGTAAATAGTCACCCCAGGATACAGACAGCATCTTTCACCAATGACAACATCATCTTTTATGACAACGTTTTCATGAATCGCAGTATTTTCTCCGAGAACAACATTC